>NZ_JBQEMR010000006.1:123084-149519 GCF_052045015.1 Stenotrophomonas sp. 22692 | reverse complement strand
GGCGCCATGGATGGCGCCATCGAGCCCCCATGGACGGGTTTACGGCGTGTCCTGCCAACCCACACCGCCCCGCCATCCCACGGATTGCCCGCTGTTGCTGTTGCTTTGGCTTTGGCTGTTGCCTCTGCGGGTGCCGGGTGCAACCCGGCCGAACCGCTCCCTCAGGGCCAGGCAGGCGGCGCGGCAACCCACGCCTGCTGCACCTCGGCCAGCGACGCACGCTCGTCCTCCCGCCACTGCGGCAGCAATTGCGCATGGTGGGCACTGGTACTCCACTGCGTCGGCTCGGTGCGTACCGCAGCCGCATACCACTGCACCGCCTCCTGCTTCTGCCCCATGCGCCACAGCGCCAGCGCATAGGTCGGCGGTACCCAGCTGGGCTTGCTGCGCGCATTGCCGGCCGAAGCCAGCCACTGTTCCAGCGCTGCCTCCGGCTTGCCCTGGCGCAGCAGGTCCCAGCCGTAGTTCCAGCGCACGCTGCGGCCACTGCTGCTCTGCGCCGGGGCCTCTTTCAGAGCTTCGCCGTACAGCTGCTCGGCCAGTTCACCGCGACCCTGCGCCCCGGCCACCGATGCCAGCTGTACCGTCGCCTCAACCGCGCGGCGGCCGCGTTCACGCAGCTTGACCAGCTGGGCCACCAGGTCATCGCCCTCGCCGTGCACCGCCACCATCGGCGTGGCCGCCGGGTCGTTGTCGAAGTAGAACTCCTGTGGTGCCGGCACGACCGGCGCGGCCCACGCAGTGACCACTCCCGAGGCCAGCAGCACGCTGGCCAGGATCTTTCCTGGAACTGACATCCCTTCTCCCCAGGCCGCAACTGCAGCCTCCCTCTCTCTTCCCGATCCTAACCCCAGCACCGCCACGGGCGCGAGTGCCGGGGCCTGCGCGGCCCCGCTGCTACAATTCGCGCCTTTCCCGCCGCGTGCCTGCACGCGGCCGGTGCCAGCCGATCCTACCGGGCCAGCCATGACCAGTACCGCGCAACTCACTTCGCCCTCTTCCGCCGACCTGCTCGACCGTGATTACACGCTCGACCACAAGTACACCCGCAACGAGGGGCGGATCTACCTGAGTGGCGTGCAGGCGCTGGTGCGGCTGCCCTTGATGCAGCGCCTGCGCGACGCCGCCGAAGGCATCGACAGTGCCGGCTTCGTCAGCGGCTACCGCGGCAGCCCGCTGGGTGGCTTCGATCTGGAGCTGTGGCGCGCGCGCAAGCATCTTGAGGCCGCCAAGGTGAAGTTCACCCCCGGCCTGAACGAGGACCTCGGCGCCACCATGGTGTGGGGTACGCAGCAGACCAACCTGTTCCCCGGCGCCAACGTGCAGGGCGTGTTCGGCATGTGGTACGGCAAGGGCCCGGGCGTGGACCGCTGCGGCGACGTGTTCAAGCATGCCAATGCTGCGGGTACCTCGCGCTACGGCGGCGTGCTGGCGCTGGCCGCCGATGACCATGCCTGCCGCAGTTCGACCCTGCCGCACGGCAGCGAAGACGAATTCGTCAGCGCGATGATGCCGGTGCTGAACCCGGCCGGCGTGCAGGACATCCTGGACATGGGCCTGCTGGGCTGGGCGATGAGCCGCTATACCGGGCGCTGGGTCGGCTTCAAGACGATCGCCGAGACCGTGGAATCGTCGGCCTCGGTGGAGGTCGATCCGATGGCACGCCGCATCGTGCTGCCGGAGGACTTCGAGATGCCCTCGGGCGGCCTCAACATCCGCTGGCCGGACCCGCCGCTGGACCAGGAAATGCGCCTGCACCGCTACGCGGTGAAGGCCGCGCAGGCCTTCGCCCGCGCCAACGCCGTCGACAAGGTGGTGATGGACGCGCCGCGCGCGCGGCTGGGCATCGTCACCACCGGCAAGAGCTACCTGGACGTGCTGCAGGCGCTGGAATACCTGGGCCTGGATGAAGCCGCATGCGCTGACATCGGCATCCGCGTGTACAAGGTCGGCATGACCTGGCCGCTGGAGCCGGAAGGCATCGCCCGCTTCGCGCAGGGCCTGGAAGACATCATCGTGGTGGAGGAGAAGCGTGCCTTCATCGAGCGCCAGATGAAGGAACAGTTCTTCAACTGGCCGGCCAGCTGGGGCCAGCGCCCGTCCATCGTTGGCAAGTACGACGAGAGCGGCGAATGGATCCTGCCGTCCACCGGTGAACTGACGCCGGCCACCATCGCCGGCGTGATCGGCCGCCGCATCCAGAAGTTCTTCAACAACGAATCGATCGAGCAGCGCCTGCAGTGGATGCAGGAGAAGGAAGCCGAGCTTGCGCTGCCGCGCGCCAGCTTCCCGCGCGTACCGCATTACTGCTCGGGCTGCCCGCACAACACCTCCACCCAGGTGCCGGAAGGCTCGCGTGCGCTGGCCGGCATCGGTTGCCATTACATGGTGACCTGGATGGACCGCAGCACCGATACCTTCACCCACATGGGCGGCGAAGGCGTGACCTGGGCCGGGCAGGCGCCGTTTACCGACACCCCTCACGTGTTCCAGAACCTGGGCGACGGCACCTATTTCCACAGCGGTTCGCTGGCGATCCGCCAAGCGGTCGCCGCCGGCGTCAACATCACCTACAAGATCCTCTACAACGATGCGGTGGCGATGACCGGCGGCCAGCCGGTGGACGGCCCGCTGAGCGTGCCGGACATCGCAAAGCAGATGCGCGCCGAAGGCATCCACACCATCGTGGTGCTTTCGGACAACATCGGCAAGTGGACCGGCCAGCGCGAGCACTTCCCCAGCGATGTCGAGTTCCACGACCGCAGCGAACTGGACGAAGTGCAGAAGCGCCTGCGCGAAGTGAAGGGTGTTTCGATCCTGATCTACGAACAGACCTGTGCCACCGAGAAGCGCCGCCGCCGCAAGCGCGGCAAGATGGAAGACCCGCAGAAGCGGGTGATGATCAATTCGCTGGTCTGCGAAGGCTGCGGCGACTGCGGCAAGAAGAGCTTCTGCGTGTCGGTGCTGCCGAAGGAAACCGAGTTCGGGCGCAAGCGCGAGATCGACCAGTCCAACTGCAACAAGGACTATTCCTGCGTGAATGGTTTCTGCCCGAGCTTCGTCACCGTGCACGGTGGCCAGCCGCGCAAGGGCAGCAAGCGCGATGCCTCCACCCTGCTGGACAACTTGCCGGCGCCGACCATCCGCGGCACCCTGGAACAGCCCTGGAACATCCTGATCACCGGCGTGGGCGGTACCGGCGTGGTGACTATCGGCGCGCTGCTGGGCATGGCCGGCCACCTGGAAGGCAAGGGCGCGACCGTGCTCGACCAGACCGGCCTGGCGCAGAAGGGTGGCGCGGTGACCACGCACATCCGCATCGCCCGCCGACCGGACGACATCCACGCCGTGCGCATCGCCGCCGGTGAAGCCGACCTGGTGTTGGGCTGCGACATGGTGGTGGTCAACGACTACTGGGCGCTGTCGAAGGTGCGTGCCGGCCGTTCGCAGGTGGTGCTGAACACCTACGAAGCGATGCCCGGCACCTTCACCACCCGCCCGGACATGCAGTTCCCCGCCGCCGACATCGTGGCCGGTGTGCGCGTGGCGCTGGGGGGCGAGGAACCGCTGCTGCTCGATGCCACCCAATTGGCCACCGCGCTGCTGGGCGACGCCATCGCCGCCAATCTGTTCATCCTCGGCTACGCGTGGCAGCAGGGCCTGGTACCGTTGTCGTTCGAGTCGCTGATGCGCGCCATCGAACTCAACGGCGCCGCCGTGGCGATGAACCAGCAGGCCTTCGCCTGGGGTCGCCTGGCCGTGGTCGACCCGCAGGCCGTGCAGCAGGCGGCCGGCCTGGTGCGCAACCGCCACACCGATACCGAATCCACCCCGGGCCCTCTGCATCCGCTGCCGCCGGGCGAATGGGAGGGCAATGAATGGGGCGCCACCGCGGCACCGCGCAACACCGGCGACGAACGCGAACTGCGTGGCCTGCCCTCGCACGGTGGCGACGTGGCGTTCCTGCCGCTGGACGACGCACGCCTGTCGCGCTCGCTGGATGAAATGATCGAGCGCCGCGCCGCGTTCCTGGTCGAATACCAGGACGCCGCCTACGCCAACCGCTACCGCAGCCTGGTCGAGCGCGTGCGCGCCGCCGAAGCCGACCGCATCGGTGGTTCCACCGCGCTGACCGAAACCGTGGCCCGCTACCTGTTCAAGCTGATGGCCTACAAGGACGAGTACGAAGTGGCCCGCCTGTACACCAGCGGCGACTTCCAGCGCCGCCTGCAGCAGCAGTTCGAGGGCGACTACCAGCTGCGTTTCCACCTGGCACCGCCGCTGTTCGCCAAGAAGGACGAGCAGGGCCGGTTGCTGAAGAAGGAATACGGCCCGTGGATGTTCAAGGCCTTCGGCCTGCTGGCGAAGCTGAAGTTCCTGCGTGGCGGCCGACTCGACGTGTTCGGCCGCACCGAGGAACGCCGCATGGAGCGCAAACTGATCGGGGATTACGAGGCGACCGTGCAGCTGCTGCTGGATGGCCTCGATGACGACCGCCTGGCGCTGGCGGTGGAGATCGCCAGCGTGCCCGAGCACATCCGCGGCTTCGGCCACGTCAAGGAAGCGCATTTCGCGCAGGCCAAGGCACGGGAAGCGGCGCTGCTGGCGCAGTGGCGCAACCCGAAGGCGCTGCATATCGTGCAGGTGGCTTGACGCGTCGCTGCATCACGGAAAGGCAACCTATTGATTGCATGGCGATATAGCAATCGATAGGTTGCCTCCTCAACGAGAAAGCGATAGGTTGCTTGTCGTAAAGCAACCTATCCTTTGCGTACGCGTTGGCGTACGGTCATTTTTCCTGGGGACTGCCGGTATGGACAGGCCGCTGCACACGGTGAGGACAGCCCAACAACTTGCGCCCCTGATGCGTGCTTTCCGGCGTCAAGCGGGCCTGAGCCAGGCTCAGTTGGCGGAGCAACTTGGCATCAGCCGCCAGGCAGTGGGCGCGCTGGAACGCGACCCTGCATCAGCAAGCTTTGAACGCCTGATGCGGATCTGGGCTGTGCTGGGCCTGGAGGTCAGCCTGCAACAACGAAGTCCCCAGGAGAACCTGTCGTCATTGGAGTGGTGAGCCATGGGTACGCTGCGGGTCTGGATGAATGGTGTGGAGGTCGCGCTTTGGGATGATGTCCGGAATGGGTCATCCCGGTTGTCGTACGTCAGCCAATGGGTCAGCTCGCCCCAGTCCCGACCGTTGTCGCTCTCGCTCCCCCTACTCCCAGAGGGCGAGAGCCATCGGGGCAACGTCGTCAACGACTACTTCGATAACCTTCTCCCCGACAACGTCACAATACGCAACCGGATCCGCGACCGGTTCGCCACGCGCAGCAGCGATACGTTCGATCTTCTTGAAGCCATTGGTCGGGATTGTGTGGGCGCAGTGCAATTGCTGCCGCCTGCGCATCCACCCGGGGACGTCGAGCAGATTCCAGCGGTTTGACCGTCGCCTGTCTGCCGACCGCCAGTGGTGGCTGCGACTGCCACAGGAAGACATGTGCCAGGTCTTTGGTCTGCCCGCTGCCAGAAAGTATGACTCCGATGGCGGCCCCGGCATCGTTGCGATCATGGATCTACTTCGACAGCCCGAACACCCCAAGGATCGCGCGATCTTCTTCAAGACGCAGTTTCTCCTCTGGATGCTGGCCGCAACCGACGGCCATGCCAAGAATTTCAGTGTTCATCTGGAAGCCGGTGGACGCTTCCGCCTTACGCCCGTCTACGACGTGCTGTCGGTGTATCCCATCCTCGGTAGAGGACCCAATCAACTCGACCCACGAAACGCACAGCTCGCCATGGCCGTGCAGGGCAAGAACCGCCGCCGGAAACTGCACCTTGTGCGACGCCGGCACTGGAACGAAACCGCGCGCGCCTGCGGTGTTGCCGATGGTGCAGAACCGTGGATCGAAGCACTGATTGCAGCCGTCGAACCCGCCATCGAGCACGTCACCCATCAGCTCCCAAGCAACTTCCCAGCGAGCGTGTCCGAACCGATTTTCAACGGACTACGTGCTGCAGCCGCTCGACTTTCCAGCATGGCCTCCGACGCATGATCACCCCAGCCGCCACAGCAGCAGCCGGTTGTTGGCCGGCATCGCCACGTCGCGCAGGCGGGTGAAGCCATTGTCCGCAGCCAGCGCATGCACGGCTTCCACATCGCGGATGCCGCTACGCGGATCACGCGCCTTCAGCCAGGCATCGAACTGCGCATTGCTGTCACTGGTGTAGCGGCCACCGTAGTTGAACGGCCCGTAGACCGCCAGCAGCGCACCGTGACGCAACAGTGGCGGCAGCGCGCCGAACAGTACCTGCACGTACTCCCAGCCCATGATGTGCAACGTGTTGGCGCTGAATGCGGCATCGAACGAGCTGCCCTCCGGCAGGGTCAGGCCCGCTGCCGGCGGCAGTTCCACCTGCAGCGCCACGGGCGGCAGCAGGTTGAGCAGCGCCGCCTCGGCGCGCCACGCCTCGATGCCAGGCAGATGGTCCGGATGATCGCTGGGCTGCCAGCGCAGCCACGGCCAGCGCTCGGCGAAGAAGGCGGCGTGCTGGCCGGTGCCGCTGCCGATCTCCAGCACCCGGTGCCGGTCGCCCATCCAGGGGTCGAGTGCGGTGGCGATCGGTTCGCGGTTGCGCTCGCAGGCTTCTGAATACGGCTTGCTCGACATCAGGGACGGTGTCCAGGCGGGGTCAGCCCCATTGTGCACGAGGGGGTGTTGCTCGACAGGGCGGCGCCCTGCACCCGCCGAAGCAACGGCAACAGCAACAGCGGGCTTCCTGTGGGATTGCGGGGTGGGTCCGGTTGCGGGGGACGCCGTGAATCCGTCCATGGAGGCTCGGTCGCCGCATCCATGCGGCTCACGCCCCCGCAACCGGACCCACCCCGCCTTCGACGGTTTCCTGCGGTCTGTTGGAACGGCTCTTGGGGTCAGATCCGTTTTCCACAGGAAAACGGATCTGACCCCGGATACATTTCGATATCTGACAGATTGTGTCGACCAAGGTCGACACCCACCAACAGCACACGAAATCTGTCGAAGGTGGGGCGGTGTCGGAGTGCGGGGTGTCAGCCGCATGAATGCGGCTGCCAAGCCTCCATGGACGGATTCACGGCGTCCCCGCACTCCGACACCGCCCCACCCACCCACGGAATGCCCGCTTTTGACGTTGACGTTGCCCTGGCTTGAAGCAGGTGCAGGGCTGCAAGCCCTGCCGAAACCCCCACCAACCATGACTGCAGTCACTTGCCCGGACGCGCCGCGCTGGCGAAAGTCGAGGAGTTGACGTGATCGGTCCGGCCCGTTGCCAACCGCACGCGAGCGAGAGAGAGAAACGCTGTGCAACGACGTGAGTTCCTGGCTTTTTCCGGTCTGGGCCTGGCGGGCCTGCTGCTGCCGCATTCCCGCGCCATCGCCGCCGAGCAGCTGCTCGCACCGGTCGATACCGCCCAGCGCCGGCGCCTGGCGGACGTGGCGCTCGCCGCCGCGCGCACCGCCAAGGCCAGCTACTGCGATGTCCGCATCGGCCGCTATCTCAACCAGTCGGTCATCACCCGCGAACACCAGGTCGGCAACGTGACCAACCGCGAATCGTCCGGCGTGGGCGTGCGGGTGATCGTCAACGGCGCCTGGGGCTTCGCTGCAACCCATCAGCAGACCGAGGCCGCCGTGCGCGCTGCGGTCGAGCAGGCGGCGGCGATCGCCCGCGCCAACGCCGGCATCCAGACCCGGCCGGTGCAGCTGGCGCCGACGCCGTCGGTGGGTGAGGTCCGCTGGCAGACGCCGGTCCGCAGGAACGCGATGGCGGTGCCGATCCAGGACAAGGTCGAGCTGCTGCTGGCGCTCAACGCCGCCGCGCTGAATGCGGGCGCCGACTACATCAATTCCACCCTGTTCCTGGTCAACGAACAGAAGTACTTCGCCTCCAGCGACGGTTCTTTCATCGACCAGGACATCCATCGCATCTGGCTGCCATTCACCGCCACTGCCATCGACAAGGCCAGCGGCAGGTTCCGTACCCGCGCCGGCCTCTCCTCGCCGATGGGCATGGGCTACGAGTTCCTGGATGGCGATGCGAGTGGCAAGGTCCAGCTGCCCGGCGGCATCACCGCCTACCGCGATTCCTACGACCCGGTCGAAGACGCCATCGCCGCCGCCCGCCACGCGCGCGAGAAACTGAAGGCGCCGTCGGTGAAGCCCGGCAAGTACGACCTGGTGCTGGACCCGTCCAACCTGTTCCTGACCATCCACGAGAACGTCGGCCACCCGTTGGAGCTGGACCGCGTGCTCGGCTACGAAGCCAACTACGCCGGCACCAGCTTCGCCACGCTGGACAAGCGCGATGCCGGCTTCCGCTGGGGCAGCGACATTGTCACCTTCTTCGCCGACAAGACCCAACCGGGCAGCCTCGGTGCGGTCGGCTACGACGATGAAGGGGTGAAGACCCAGCGCTGGGACCTGGTGCGCGACGGCATCCTGGTCGACTACCAGGCCACCCGCGATGAAGCCCATATCCTCGGCCGCGATGCGTCGCACGGCTGCAGCTATGCCGATTCCTGGTCCAGCGTGCAGTTCCAGCGCATGGCCAATGTCTCGCTGGCGCCGGGCAAACAGCCACTCAGCGTCGAGGACATGATCAAGGACGTGGAGAACGGCATCTACATCCATGGCCGCGGGTCGTATTCGATCGACCAGCAGCGCTACAACGCGCAGTTCGGCGGCCAGCTGTACTACCAGATCAAGGACGGGAAGATCGCCGGCATGGTCGAGGACGCGGCCTACCAGATCCGCACGCCGGAATTCTGGAACGCCTGCACCGCCATCTGCGATGAACGCGATTTCCGCCTGGGCGGTTCGTTCTTCGATGGCAAGGGCCAGCCCGGCCAGGTCTCGGCGGTCTCGCACGGTTCGTCCACCACCCGCTTCAACGGCATCAACATCATCAACACCGCGCGCAGTCTCGGCGCTTGAGCCACCCATCCTTCGACATGGAGAGCAGCCTTGCAAAGACGTGACTTCCTGGCCCTGACCGGGCTTACCGCGGGTGGGCTGATCGTGCCCTCCTTCTTCGGCAAGGCGATTGCCGCCGAACAGCTGCAGAGCACGCTGGACCTGGGGCTGAAGAAGCGCCTGGCCGACGCCGCCCTGCAGGCCGCACGCAGCGCTGGCGCCACCTACTGCGACGTGCGCATCGGCCGCTACCTGCGGCAGTTCGTGATCACCCGCGAGGACAAGGTGCAGAACGTGGTGAACACCGAGTCCACCGGCGTGGGCATCCGCGTGATCGTCAACGGTGCCTGGGGCTTCGCGGCTACCAATGCGCTGGGTACGGCCGACGTGGCCAGGGCCGCGCAGCAGGCCGCGGCGATCGCCAAGGCCAATGCCGGCGTGCAGACCGCACCGGTGCAGCTGGCCAAGGCGCCGGGCGTCGGTGAGGTGAGCTGGCGCACGCCGATCCGCAAGAATGCGATGGAGGTGCCGATCAAGGACAAGGTCGGCCTGCTGCTGGACGTCAACGCTGCGGCGATGGGCGCCGGTGCCAGCTTCGTCAACTCGATGCTGTTCCTGGTCAACGAGCAGAAGTACTTCGCCTCCACTGATGGTTCCTACATCGACCAGGATGTGCATCGCATCTGGGCACCGATGACAATCACCGCCATCGACAAGTCCAGCGGCAAGTTCCGTACCCGCGAAGGCCTGTCCTCGCCGATGGGCCTGGGCTACGAGTACCTGGACGGCGCCGCCAGCGGCAAGGTGCTCACGCCCAACGGCGTGGTGAACTACGGTTCGTCCTACGACATGAAGGAAGACGCCATCGCGGCGGCCAAGCAGGCGCAGGAGAAGCTGAAGGCGCCGTCGGTGAAGCCTGGCAAGTACGACCTGGTCCTGGATCCGTCGCACACCTGGCTGACCATCCATGAGTCGATCGGCCATCCGCTGGAGCTGGACCGCGTGCTCGGCTACGAGGCCAACTACGCCGGCACCAGCTTCGCCACCCTGGACAAGCGCGAGCAGCGTTTCCAGTACGGCAGCGAGCTGGTCAACATCTTCGCCGACAAGACCCAGCCGGGCAGCCTGGGCGCGGTCGCGTACGACGATGAAGGCGTGAAGTGCAAGCGCTGGGACCTGATCAGCAACGGCAAGCTGGTGGATTACCAGACCATCCGCGACCAGGCCCACATCCTCGGCAAGAGCGAGTCCGACGGCTGCTGCTACGCCGACTCGTGGTCCAGCGTGCAGTTCCAGCGCATGGCCAACGTGTCGATGGCACCGGGCAAGAAGCCGCTGAGCGTGCCGGACCTGATCAAGGACGTGGAGAACGGCATCTACATCATCGGTGATGGTTCGTTCTCGATCGACCAGCAGCGCTACAACGCGCAGTTCGGCGGCCAGCTGTTCTACGAGATCAAGAACGGCCAGATCACCCGCATGCTGGAAGACGTGGCCTACCAGATCCGCACGCCGGAGTTCTGGAATGCCTGCACCGCCGTGGCCGACGAGCGTGACTACCGCCTGGGTGGTTCGTTCTTCGACGGCAAGGGCCAGCCGGGCCAGGTCTCGGCGGTCTCGCACGGTTCGTCCACCGCGCGCTTCAACGGCATCAACGTCATCAACACCGCACGCAGCCTCGGCTGATCGGTCAGGAGCCCTTACACCATGAGTATCTTCACCGAAGCCCAGGCCAAGGCCATCCTCGACAAGGTCATCGCCCTGTCCAAGGCCGACGAGTGCACCGCCGTGCTGGCCGGCGCGATCAGCGGCAACATCCGTTTCGCGCTGAACAATGTCTCCACCAGCGGCATCGTCGACAACACCGAGCTGGCAGTCACCGTCGCCTTCGGCAAGCGCGTCGGCACGGCCTCGATCAACGAGTTCGACGATGCCGCGCTGGAACGCGTGGTGCGTCGTGCCGAGGACCTGGCCCGGCTGGCGCCGGAGAATCCGGAGTTCATGCCGGCCATCGGCAAGCAGAGCTACCGCGCCAGCCCGACCTTCAGCGAATCCACCGCTGCCATCGATCCGGCCTTCCGCGCCAAGGTCGCCGCCGATTCGATCGCTCCTTGCCGTGGCCACGGCCTGATCGCCGCCGGGTTCCTTGAAGACGGCCAGGGCTTCCAGGCCACCGCCAACAGCAACGGCAACTTCGCCTACCAGCGCACGACCAACTTCGACTACACCTGCACCGTGCGTACCGAAGATGGCCGTGGTTCGGGCTGGGTTGGCCGCAACCTGAAGGATGCCGCCGACTTCAAGGCCGACCAGGACATCCGCATCGCCATGCGCAAGGCCACCGAATCGGCCGAAGCCAAGGCGCTGGAACCGGGCAAGTACACGGTGATCCTGGAGCCCGCCGCGGCCGCGGGCCTGATCAGCTTCATGATGAACTTCTTCAGCGCACGCTCGGCCGATGAAGGTCGCAGCTTCCTGTCGAAGAAGGGCGGGGGCAACAAGCTGGGCGAGCAGGTCTACGACCCGCGCGTGACCATGATCGCCGACCCGTGGCATCCGGACGCACCGGTGCTGCCGTGGGATGGCGAAGGCATGCCGCGCGAGCGCATGGCCATCATCGAGAACGGCAAGATCGCCAACCTGGACTACTCGCGCTTCTGGGCACAGAAGCAGGGCAAGACCGCCAAGGCAACACCGGGCAACCTGCTGATGAGCGGTGGCGACAAGAGCACCGCCGAACTGGTGCGCGGCACCCAGAAGGGCATCCTGGTCACCCGTACCTGGTACATCCGCATGGTCGATCCGCAGACCGTGCTGCTGACCGGCCTCACCCGCGACGGCACCTTCTACATCGAGAACGGCCAGATCAAGCACCCGGTGAAGAACTTCCGCTTCAACGAATCGCCGGTGATCATGCTCAACAACATCGAAGAGCTGGGCAAGCCGGTGCGCGTGGCCGGTGATGAATCCAGCTACGTGATGATGATCCCGCCAATGAAGCTGCGCGATTTCACCTTCACCTCGCTGTCCGACGCGGTCTGATGGATCGCCGGGCCTGCCTGCGCTGGTTGGCCGCTGCCGCTTCGGCGGCGGCGCTGCCGGCCTTCGCGCAGGCAGGCCCGCGCAGTTCGCGCTACGACTTCTGGTTCACCCGCCTGCAGTACGACTCCGGCGACTGGGACGTGGACGCGCGCATGCCGTCCAACCTGATCACCTCGCTGATCGACTACACCTCGCTGCGCGTGGACCCGCAGGAACACGTGGTGGCGCTGGCCGACCCGCGCATGCTGGAGGCGCCGTTCTGCTACCTGGCGGGGCACACGCTGGTGGAGTTCAATGCCGCCGAACGGCAGAACTTCGTCCGCTATGTTCGCAATGGCGGCTTCGTCTTCGTCGACGACTGCAACCATGACATCGACGGCCTGTTCGCCACCTCATTCGAGGCGCAGATGGGTCGCCTGTTTGGTCCGAAGGCACTGCAGAAGCTGCCCAACAGCCACGCGCTGTACCGTAGCTTCTTCCGCTTCCCCGATGGCCCGCCCGCCACCAGCTTCGAACTCAACGGCTGGGGCGACGACCTGGTGCACGACTACCTGAAGGGCATCGAGGTCGACGGCCGCCTGGGCCTGCTCTACAGCAACAAGGACTATGGCTGCGAGTGGGACTACGACTGGCGCAACAAGCGCTTCCTGGCCGAGGACAACACCCGCTTCGGCGTCAACATCGTGATGTACGCGTTGAACAATTGATAGGACCTGCACGCCCATGACCTCCCCCGACCTCGATTCCCTGCTGCCGCGCCTGCACGATCTGCGCGCTGCGCTCGCACGCGCGGTGGTTGGCCAGAACACCGTGGTCGAACAGCTGCTGATCGGCCTGCTGGCCGGCGGCCATTGCCTGCTGGAAGGTGCGCCCGGGCTCGGCAAGACCCTGCTGGTGCGCTCCCTGGGCCAGGCGCTGGAACTGCAGTTCCGGCGCGTGCAGTTCACCCCGGACCTGATGCCCAGCGACATCCTCGGCACCGAGCTGCTGGAAGAAGACCACGGCACCGGCCATCGCCATTTCCGTTTCCAGCAGGGCCCGATCTTCACCCACCTGCTGCTGGCCGACGAGCTCAACCGCACCCCGCCCAAGACCCAGGCCGCACTGCTGGAAGCCATGCAGGAACGCACGGTCAGCTACGCCGGCACCACCTATACGCTGCCCGCGCCGTTCTTCGTGCTGGCCACGCAGAACCCGATCGAGCAGGCGGGCACTTACCCGCTGCCGGAAGCGCAGCTGGACCGCTTCCTGCTGCATGTGCTGGTGGATTACCCCAGCGAAGACGAAGAACGGCAGATCCTGGAACAGACCACCGGCGGCGCCACCGACGCGGTGCCGAAGGTGATGGATGCCGAAGCGGTCATCGCACTGCAGGCCGCGGTGCGCCAGGTGCACGTCAGCCCCGATGTGCTGGCCTGGATCACCCGCCTGGTACGCGCCAGCCGTCCGGGCGACGGCGCGCCGGCCGCCATCAACCAATGGGTGAAATGGGGCGCCGGCCCGCGTGCCGGGCAGTCGCTGGTGCTGGCCGCCAAGGCCCGTGCGCTGCTGCAGGGCCGGTTTGCCGCCACCCGTGAGGATGTGCAGGCGCTGGCCGCACCGGTGATGCGCCATCGCCTGCTGCTGTCGTTCGCCGCCGAGGCCGAGCAGAAGCGTGCCGACGACGTGGTCGCTGCGCTGCTGCAGGCCGTGCCGTTCCCGGGTTGAGCCACGCGTGTACGCAGGTACGCCGTTGACCCTGCCACCGGAACTGCGTGCGCGCCTGCGCCTGCTGCGGTTGCGGCCGCGCCTGGCCAGCGGGGCGAGCGGCATCGGCCAGCACGCCAGCCGCAGCCGCGGTGCCGGTCTCGAATTCGCTCAGTACCGAGCCTACGAGCCCGGGGACGAACTGCGCCAGATCGACTGGAAGCTGTACGCGCGCTCGGACCGCTTTTTCGTGCGCGAATCCGAACGCGAAAGCCCGATCACGGTCTGGCTGCTGCTCGATGCCACCGCCTCGGCCGGCCAGGCCGATCGCGCGGCGCCGCAACGCACGCGCCTGGACCACATGTGCCGCGTGGCCGCATGCCTGGTCGAACTGGCCCTGCAACAGGGCGACCGCTTTGGCCTGCTGGCAATCAGTGGCGATGGCCTGCAGCTGGTACCCGCAGCGAACGGCGCGCGCCAGCGCGACCGTGTGCATCTGCAACTGAACGCCCTACAGGCCCGCGGTGGGTGGCCTGCGGCCGAACGCCTGCGCCCGCTGTGGGAACGCGTGCGCCCGGGCGACCTGCTGCTGGCAATCGGTGATGGCTTCGACGACGCCGGCATCGTGTTGCTCGAACAGCTGGCCAGCGCACGCCGCGAAGTGGCACTGCTGCAGATCCTGACCGCCGACGAGCGCGACTTCCCGTTCGACGCCGGCCACCGCTTCCGCGACCCGGAAACCGGCGAGGAACTGTTGGGCGACGGCGCGGCGATCCGCGCCGATTACCTGCAGCGCTTCGCTGACGCACGCAGCGCATTACGTGCGCGCCTGCAGGCCAGCGGCATCGCCAGTGCCACCGGCTGGCTCGACCAACCGTTGGACCAGCCGCTGCAGGCGCTGTTCGGCCGTGGGGGCGCTGCATGACCCTGCTGTTCCCGCTCGGCCTGGCCGCGCTCGCCGCAGGGCTGCTGCCGCTGCTGATCCACCTGGCCCGGCGCCATCCGTACACGCCACTGGATTTCGCTGCACTGCGCTGGCTGCGTGCACAGATCCGACCGCGCCAGCGCATCCGCTTCGATGACTGGCCGTTGCTGCTGGTGCGTCTGCTGCTGCTGGCCGCCCTGGCCCTGCTGTTGGCACGACCTGCGTTGACCGGCCCCTCTCCCGCCTCCGATGCGTGGACGGTGGTGGCCCCTGGGCTGGACGCTGCTGCACTGCGTGGTACCGCTGCGGACCGCAACTGGCACTGGCTGGCACCTGGCTTCCCCGCCATCGAACAGGCGCCACCCGCAGCCAGGGCCTCCCTGCCCAGCCTGCTGCGCGAACTGGACGCACAGCTGCCCGCGGGCACCGCGTTGGTCGTGCACGTTCCCGATCCCCTGCCCGGCCTGGATGGCGCCCGCCTGCAGCTGTCGCGCGACGTGCAATGGCACACGCAGCCGATGCCGGTCACACCGCCGCAGACTGCAGCGGCATTGCCGCAGCTGCGCGCGCACGGCGAGGCATCCGCCACTGCCCAGCACTGGTTGAACGCACTGCAGCGCGCGTGGGGCGTGCAGGCACCGCTCGCTCCGCTGTCGGTGGATGCCCTGCCCGAACGCGGCGAGATCGGCGTGTGGAGCCGCAGCGATGCACTGCCGGCGAACTGGCAGGCGTGGCTGCGCGACGGCGGTCGTGTCATCACCGCCGGCAAGCCCGCTGCCGACGCCCGCATCCTGCTGCGCGACGCGGAGGGCGCACCGCTGCTGTGGCAACAACGCGTCGGTCAGGGCTATCTGCTGTCGCTGCCGGGCGACTGGAACACCACGAGCAACGCCGCGCTGCGCGATCCGAAGTTACCGCGTGCCCTGCTGCTGGCGCTGCAGCCACCCACGGCTCCGCGCCTGGGCGATGCACGTGACCAGGCACCGCAGCGGGCCGCATTGCCTGCTGCAACACCACCGCTGCGTGAGCCGACGCCTTGGCTGTTGCTGGCCATCGTGCTGCTGTTCGCGCTGGAACGCTGGATGGCCAGCAGCGCCCGGCGCAGGGTGGGCGCATGAATGCCCTGCAACACGCCTGGCAACGTGCGCGCCGCCGCCGTGCGCTCATCACCCTTCTGCTGGGCCTGCCGTGGGCGCTGGCCGCAACGGTACTGGCGCTGCGCCTGGCGGGCTTCGATGTCGCCTGCGTGGTTGGCACGGTCAGTCTGCTCGCCTGCGCGGCCTTCGCCACGGCACGTGCCCGCCAGCTGGACCGGCAATGGCTGCAGCGCCAGCTCGATGGCAGCGGTGCCAGCGAGGACAGCGCCGACCTGCTGTTCGCCGACGCCGCCACACTCAATCCGCTGCAGCAGCGCCAGCGTGCGCATGTGCTGGCCACGCTGGAGCGCGCGATGCCGGAGCTGCGTCCACACTGGCCGCTTGGGGCATTGGCGCTGTGCTGGATCGCGGGCCTGGCCATTGTTGTGCTGGCAGTCGGCTGGCCACGTTCGAACCCCGGTTCCGCGCCAGTCCGCACGTCGGCGCCAGGCAGCACGGCCGCCGCAGGCCCGCTACGCCTGCAGTCCACCCGCCTGCGCATCGACGCACCGGTCTATACCGGCCAGGCCACGCTTACCCAGAATGCGCTGGACGCCAAGGTCGCCGCAGATAGCCGGCTGTCCTGGTCGCTACGCTTCGACCGTGCACCGGACAAGGCATGGCTGCAGTTCCACGATGGTCGCCGGTTGCCGCTGAGCGAGCACGAAGGACAGTGGCAGGCGCAGGATGTGGCACGCGCGCCGGTGCTGTACCGCGTGGTGAGCGAACCGGCACTGGCAGAGACCCGCCTGCATCGGCTGGATGTGGTGGCCGACCGTGCACCCCGCGTGCGCGTACTGGAGCCCACGGCCAGCCTGGTGCTGGGCACGCCGGGGCAACGACAGTGGGCACTGCGCTTCGAAGCCAGCGACGATTACGGTGTCGCGGCGCAGGCAACGCTGTCGATCACCACCACCCAGGGCAGCGGCGAGAACATCACCTTCGTGAAGCGCAGCATCACGCTTGCCGGCAGCGGCGAAGCCACCGCGCGGCGTTTCGCCCACACCCTGGATCTGGCGTCACTGGGCGCGCAGCCCGGCAACGATGTGATCGCCCAGCTGGAGGTGCGCGATAATCATGCACCCACGCCGCAGACCGGGCGCAGCAGCAGCGTGATCCTGCGCCTGCCCAGCGCCGAAGTTGCGCTCGGTGCAGAGCTCGAGGGCCGCATCAAGAAGACCCTGCCTGCGTACTTCCGCAGCCAGCGGCAGATCATCATCGATGCCGAAGCCCTGATCCGGCAGCGACGCAGCCTGGCCGCCGAGGACTTCGTGAAGCGCAGCGATGCGATCGGTGTCGACCAGCGCATCCTGCGCCTGCGCTACGGCCAGTTCCTGGGCGAGGAAAGCGAGGGTGCGCCGAAGCGACCGCCGACCAGCGACCTGCCCACCAGCGATACGCCGGCCGCAGACGACCACGACCACGACCACGACCATGACGACGAGCACGATCACGACCATGGCGCCGATGCAGGCGCGCACGACGCGCATGGCCACGACCACGGCGGCAAGCCGGCCAATGCCGATACGCCACCGGTGTTCGGCAGCGACACCGACGTGCTCTCCGAGTATGGCCACACCCATGACCACGCCGAGGCGGCGACTCTGCTCGATCCGCAGACCCGCGCCACGTTGAAGGCCGCGCTGGACCAGATGTGGTCGGCCGAAGGCGAGCTGCGCCAGGGCCGTCCGGAACAGGCATTGCCCTTCGCGTACAAGGCGCTGGGCTTCATCAAGCAGGTGCAGCAGGCCGAACGCATTTATCTGGCCCGGGTCGGGCCGGAGCTGCCACCGATTGATGAAGGCCGTCGACTCGGCGGTGATCGCGCCGGACTGGCCAGTCGTGAACTGCCGTTGGCCGCGCGCACGCCGCCGGACCCGGCCATTGTTGAAGCCTGGCAACGCCTCGGCGATGACAACGGCGCACCGGATCTCGATGCGCTCGCGACCTGGCAGCAGCGCAACGCCGCCTACCTGCCCGATGCACTGGATCTGGCCGCCGCCATCGAGCAGCTGCGCATCGAGCCCGGTTGCCACGACTGCCGCCTGCGCCTGCGCGCACAGCTGTGGCGGGCACTGCAACGTCCACTGCCGCAGGCGATGCGGCGCAGTGCGGCCGATGCGATGGGCCAGCGCTACCTCGACGCGCTGGAGGCGCAGCCATGACCCCCTCCAGCCCGAACCTGTGGATTGCGCTGGCACTTGCTGTGGTCGTGGTCATCGCCAGCGTGCGCCTGTTGCGTGGAAGCACAACGCACCCAGGCCGCCGCTGGATCGGCATTGCGCTGCAGATCGCCGCTGCCATGCTGCTGTATTTCTGCCTCGTACCCCCCAATCGCCAGCAGCCCGCAGGCGGGTTGGTCGTGCTGGGAATCGATGCCGACCGGGCTGGCGCACTCCCGGCCAGCGAAGGCCCACTGCTGCTGTTACCCGAAGCTGCCGATGTGCCCGGCGCACAGCGCGTACCCGACCTGGCCACCGCGCTGCGCCAGCATCCAGCCTCCACGCTGACGCTGGTCGGTGCGGGCCTGGCCGCACGGGACCGCGACGCGCTGCTGCCACCGGATGTACGTTGGCAGGCTGCACCGGAGCCGCGCGGCTGGATCGCGCTGCAACCACCGGCCGATGTGGCTCCCGGTGCACGCTTCGAAGTAGTGGCCCAGGCGCGTGGCGCGGCAAAGGCGAAAGCAGAACTGCTCGACCCGGCCGACAGCGTGGTCGATCGCACGGACGTTGCCGACGACGGCCGCGTGCAGCTGAGCGGCATCGCCCGAGCCGAAGGCCGCAGCGTGTTCAAGCTGCGCCTGCTCGATGCCGACGGCCATGTGGTGGACAGCGTACCGGTGCCGCAGCAGACCCTGCCGGCCGCACCGCTGCGCCTGCTGGTGCGCGCCAGTGCGCCGGGCCCAGAGCTGAAGTACCTGCGCCGCTGGGCGGCCGATGCCGGCATCCGTGTGCAGGTGCAGGCGGATACCGGGGCCGGACTCAGCGTTGGCGATGGCCCGGTGTTGATCGATGCAGCATCGCTGACGCGCAGCGATCTGCTGCTGCTGGACGAACGCAGCCTGGCGGCATTGAGTGCGGGCCAGCTGGCCGCCGTGCGCCAGGCCCTGCGCGATGGATTGGGCGTGCTGGTCCGCAGCGCGGGCGCACCTTCGGCCAGTGCGCGCCAGCGTCTCCGCGATCTGGGCCTGCCCGTGCAGGGCGATGGCAGCAGCCGCACCCTCGAGCTTCCCGGCGATGGCGAAAGCGCGATCCTCGCCGCACGACGTGGCCCGCTTGCCGCCGGCACGTTGCCGACCGGCTACGGCGAAGAGGCCGATCGCAGCTCGCACGGTGCCGCCCTGCCAGCGCTGGAGACACTGGCGCTGCAGGCGCCGGGCAGCAGCGCGCTGCTGCACGATCGTGCCGGCAATGCCATCGGTGGCTGGCGCGCGGTTGGCAGGGGCCGCATTGGCCTGCTGCCGCTGACCGACAGCTGGCGCTGGGTGCTGGCCGGGCGCGATGACCGCCATGGCGAACTCTGGAGCAGCGTGGTGGCCACGCTGGCGCGCGCACAGAGCAGCGATGATGCGCTGTGGTCACCGCAGCCGATCAGCTGGGCAGGCGAACGGCAGGCGCTGTGTGGCGTGCAAGCGCCGCTGCAGATCATCAACAAACGTGGTGACGCTGTACCCCTGATTGTCGATGGCGCGACATCGGCGCTGCGCTGCGCCGGCTGGTGGCCCCGTGAGGCAGGCTGGCAGCGCCTGCAGCGTGGCGACAGCGTTGTCTGGCGCTATGTGTTCGACCCGAAGGATGCACCGACGCTGCATCGGCAGGCGATGATCGATGCGACCACGCAGGCGTTGGCTGCCAGCCCGCCTGCAGACGCGTCGGTGATGCACCCCGTGCCGGGCTCGCGCTGGCCGTGGTGGCTGGCGTTCGTGTTGTGCGCATCATTGCTGTGGTGGCTGGAGCGGCGGCGCTGAGCCTGGGGTCGGATCCCCTTCGTTCGCGAAAGGGCTCCGACCCCGCCGTTGGATCGCGCACAGCATCCACGCGTGGCGTGGATCTACCGGCCCCATCCCTCATGCGCCCTTCAGCGTTTTCCGGCGCGCCGGTACACACCGTTGAAACGCACGTTCATGCCACCGCATTCGCTGTTATCGGCCACGATCAGCACCTCACCCAGCGAATGCACTCGCACCCTGCAGGTGTCCTCGACGAATTCCACATCAGCACCACGCGGCGTCGCCCGCGCTTCCACCTGGCCCATGTTCGGCCCGTAGGGACGCTGTTCCGGCGTGGGGTTGGCTGAGGGCCAGTAGGCGTCACCCTCCACATGAAGTTGCCCGCCCTGCACGCGGATCTTCAGGCCGTTGTCGCCATCCTTCCACTCGCCCGCCCAATCCTGCAGCGCTGGCACGACCACCGGCAACGCCCGCAGCTTGCTGCGGTCGACCCAACCGGCGCTGCCACCCACCTTGTTCGGGAAGAACGCGCAGCGATAGCGGCCCAGGTCGCGCCCGGTCACCACGGTATCGCCATTGACCACATAGCTGCGCTGGCGGCAGGCCGGCTCGCCCTTGGCCGGGCAGCCGTCCATGTCGCCAAGCAGGTACAGACGTGGTGCATCGACCACCCGCGCCAGGGCGAACCGGCTCTGTTCGGAGGGAAACGCGCCATTGCGGCAGGCGCCATCATCGGCAATGCCATCCGCGAAGGCGGAGACCGGCAGCAATGCGGCCAACAGGCAGATCGAACGCAGGAACATGGCAGCCCTACCGGTGGGGGAGCCAGCAGGATATACCGGCCTACTTCACCGGCGGTGCATCACCGGCATCCTGCTCCTGGGAGAACCGCAGCGCACGCTGCTGCTGCTCGGCACTGAACTCGGGCGGTGGCCGCGCCACGGCGGCCTGGATCTGCGCAGGTCCGCCGGTGAGTTTGTTGATCCCCTTGGCCGCCGCCATCACCCCCTTGACCACGCCCATCATGATGTAGCCGCCGCCCATGCTGACCTGCTCCGGCGAGGGCGGTTCGCTCCAGTCGCGGCTGAAGCGGTTGTCGCCGAACTTCACCGGATTCTTGAAGCGGTACAGGTCCAGCGGCTCGTCTTCCGGCTTGAGCGCACGCACTTCGCCGAGGGTGGTGACATTGTCCTGCGGCAGGGTGGTGGAGATCGGCGCGGCAGGTGCTGCCGGGGCATCAGCAGGGGGAGCGGGCACAGGATCGGACACCGCTACCGGCGCTGCCTGCTGCGCCTGCGCGACGCCCGCCAGCAACAGGCTGGCCAGCAGTACTCCCTGCGTTCCACGTTGTGCCACAGCCATCCACCCTGTTGGTTGCGTCCAGTGAACAAGGATACGGATGCGGGCTTCAGATTTCGTTGGCATCGGCGGGGGCATTCAGGGTGTGTCACGCATCATCGCTGCGCGGCCTGGGCGCCGAAGTTTGCAACGAACTTCATTCCCCTCGGGAGGCGGGGACGGCATCCTGCGGTTTTCCCGGTAAGCCCCATCCCTGATGACAGCTCCCTCCACACGCCCGCCGCGTCGGCCAGTCGCCTGCTGATGTCGCGCGCGGCAGTACTGGTGGGTCTGGCGGTCGTGTGCCTGGTGGTCACCGCGACCGCCGCCGAATGGACATCGCGTGTCCGCGCCGGCATCGCCTCGCTGCGCCGCAGCAGCACGCTGCGGACGCTGGGCGCGGACGAACACATGGCACTGGCACCGGTGCGCGCGTTGACCGGCTGCGACCACGACGACCAGGTAAAGCGGCTGCATGGCGCCTTCACCGGTGGGGCGTGGCGGAACAGCTTCCCGGTCGGTGACGGCTTCCTGGGTGGCATTCCCGTGCTGGTGCCAAGACAGGCATGGCCCTACCTCTCGGAAGACAATGAAGCTGACGTGGTACTGGGTGATCACGTGGCCATGGTGGTGCGTCTCAATGGCTTCAGCATCGCTGCTGCACGGCCGGATGCAGCCACCAGCCGCGTCTGTGGCGAGCGCCTGGAGACACCCGAAGAAATCTCGATGCGACGGGGTCCCGGCCTGCGCCCGTCCCCGCTGCTGATTGCCGCACTGGCGCTGTGGGCCGCCACCGGCGTCCCGGGCCTGCTCGCCATGCCGTTGCTCGCCATCGCCGGTCTTGCGGCCTGGCAGGGCTTCCCTCGCCGCAACGGCCCTGCGACAGCGCAGCGCGTGCTGCGGGTACGCGGGCGCCTGCGCGCGTACCAGCGTACTGCCCAGACATCACGGGTGTGGTTGCTGGGCAATGACCGGCGTGTGCAGCTTCCAGAGAATTGGGAGCACGCTGCGGCATTCTCCCGCGGGCGCTCGATGCTGCTGGATGTGCGCGCCTGTGACGGCGCAGTGCTGGGCGCTGGCACGGCGTGGTGCCTGGCCAGCGACCGACGGCGCTATCCGCCCACGGGAGGGTTCTGGCAACTGGCGTGGCTGGGCCTGCTGTTGTGCGTGCTGGTCTTCGGCGCCGCCTGGATGCCGTGGTCGCAGCGCCTGGAGCCGGGCTGGCCGCTTGCGTCTGGCTGGCAGGCGGTGGCATTGCTGGCGTTGGGCTGGCACGCGGTGCGGTTTGTGGTCTGCATGGTGCAGTTCCTCCGCCGCAGCGAGGCGCTTGACGCGGACATCGCGCAGCGTCCGGACCCGTGGCACTGAACGGTTCACGCCCTTCGCGCGCGATGTCTCACATCCTGAGACGTGGATGTGGTGCCATGTGACCCCTCGCAATCCGTCCCGGCTCCACTTTCCATGGCCTACGAACTCGCCAAGCGCACCGCCGACGCCGAGCAGAAGCTCGCTACCCGCGACGGCCTGCCCGCCCGCGACGGCGCCCTGCTCAGCGCGCGCCTGCAGCGCCGCTACCAGGACCGCATCACCGGCAGCTTTGCCATTCCTGGCCGCGAAGGGCGCTACGCGCCGATTCCCGCGTCGGTGCCGCCGGCGCTGGCCGCCGCGCTGAAGGCGCGTGGCATCGAACAGCTCTACAGCCACCAGGCCGAGGCGTGGGAGGCCAGCCAGCGCGGCGAACACGTCGCCATCGTCACCCCCACCGCCAGCGGCAAGTCGCTGTGCTACACCCTGCCGGTAGTCAGCGCGGCGATGCAGGACAAGGCCAAGGCGCTGTACCTGTTCCCGACCAAAGCGCTGGCCCAGGACCAGGTGGCCGAGCTGCTGGAACTCAACCGCGCCGGCGATCTGGGGGTGAAGGCCTTCACCTTCGACGGCGACACCCCCGGCGATGCACGCCAGGCCATCCGCCTGCACGGCGACATCGTGGTCTCCAACCCGGACATGCTGCACCAGGCGATCCTGCCGCATCACACCAAGTGGGCGCAGTTCTTCGAGAACCTGCGCTACATCGTCATCGACGAAGTGCACACCTACCGCGGGGTGTTCGGCAGCCATGTCAGCAATGTACTGCGGCGGCTCAAGCGCATCTGCGCGTTCTATGGCGTGCAACCGCAGTTCATCCTGTGCTCGGCCACCATCGGCAACCCGCAGGCACATGCCGAGGCGCTGATCGAAGCGCCGGTCACCGCCATCACCGAATCCGGTGCGCCCAGCGGGCCGAAGCAGGTGCTGCTGTGGAACCCGCCGGTGATCAATCCGGACCTGGGCCTGCGCGCCTCGGCGCGATCGCAGAGTAACCGCATCGCGCGCATCGCGATCAAGTCCGGGCTGAAGACCCTGGTGTTCGCGCAGACACGCCTGATGGTGGAAGTGCTGACCAAGTACCTGAAGGATATTTTCGACCACGACCCGCGCAAGCCGCCGCGCATCCGCGCCTACCGCGGTGGCTACCTGCCCACCGAGCGGCGTGAGACCGAGCGCGCGATGCGTGCCGGCAACATCGACGGCATCGTCAGCACCTCGGCGCTGGAACTGGGCGTGGATATCGGCAGCCTGGACGTGGTCATCCTCAACGGCTACCCCGGCAGCGTGGCCGCCACCTGGCAGCGCTTCGGCCGCGCCGGTCGCCGCCAGCAGCCCGCGCTGGGGGTGATGGTGGCCAGTTCGCAGCCGCTGGACCAGTACGTGGTGCGACATCCGGACTTCTTCGCCGAAGCCTCGCCCGAGCACGCGCGCATCGCGCCGGACCAGCCGCTGATCCTGTTCGACCACATCCGTTGCGCAGCCTTCGAGCTGCCGTTCCGGGTCGGCGATGGCTTCGGCCCGATCGATCCGGAAGTGTTCCTGGAAGCGCTGGCCGAGACCGAAGTGATCCACCGCGAAGGCGAGCGCTGGGAATGGATCGCCGACAGTTATCCCGCCAATGCGGTCAGCCTGCGCGCGGTGGCCGACGGCAACTTCGTGGTGGTCGACCGCAGCGATGGCCGCCAGCAGATCATCGCCGAGGTCGATTATTCCGCCGCCGCACTCACCCTGTACGAAGGCGCCATCCACATGGTGCAGTCCACTCCGTACCAGGTGGAGACGCTGGACTGGGACGGGCGCAAGGCCTACGTCACCCGCACCCACGTGGACTACTACACCGACAGCATCGACTTCACCAAGCTCAAGGTGCTCGACCGCTTCGATGGCGGCGTGGCCGGCCGTGGTGATTCGCACCACGGCGAAGTGCACGTGGTACGCCGCGTAGCCGGCTACAAGAAGATCCGCTATTACACCCACGAAAACATCGGCTACGGGCCGGTGAACCTGCCCGACCAGGAACTGCACACCACGGCGGTGTGGTGGCAGCTGCCACAGGCGCTGCTGCTGCGCGCGTTCGCCAGCAAGCAGGATGCGCTGGATGGCTTCCTCGGCGCAGCGTATGCGCTGCACATCGTCGCCACCGTGGCGGTGATGGCCGATGCGCGCGACCTGCAGAAGTCGGTCGGCAACGGCGATGGTTCCTGGTTCGCGATCGCCGACCAGAGCGGCCGTGGCCAGCTGCGTGGCAGCGAGGGTGATCCTGGCGTTGTCGAGCTATTGCAGGAGTTCGTGCCCACCGTGTACCTGTACGACAACTTCCCCGGTGGCGTGGGCCTCAGCGAACCGCTGTGGCAGCGCCAGGCCGAACTGGTGCAGCGCGCGCGCGAACTGGTGCAGCGCTGCGACTGCAAGGCCGGCTGCCCGGCCTGTGTCGGCCCCGTCCTGGCCGCGCAGGAAGAGGATGAGACTTCGCCGCGCGCGCTGGCACTGCGCGTGCTCGACCTGTTCGATGCCGATGCCTGCCAGCATGTACCCGACGTGGTGGTGCCCGTGCGCGATCCGATGGAGCTGCTGGCGCCGTGAGCCTGAGCCTGGACAAGCTGCGCCTGCTGCGCAGGCAGGCCGGCGACCCGAAGGCGAGCATACCGGCTGCGGCCGACGTGCCCCCTGCGCCACCGGCACCCGTGGCCGCCAACGATGCGCGGCAACCACCGGCCGAGCGTTCGGTGTTCGCCTGGGTCGAGCAGGAGATCCGCCACAAGCCGACCGGCGCTGCGGCACCTGCCACGGCGCCGTCCGCGCTGCGTCGGCCCGAAGTGGGCAGCCTGCATCGCCTGCTCGGCCTGCGCACGCGCGGCGGCCCCGCACCTGCTCGCGCCAGCGCACAGGACCGTCAGTTGCCAGGTGAGGAGATCGCACCGGGCCTGTTCCTGATCGAATCGCTGCAGCCGCAGGCGATCCCGGCACAGCCGCTGTCGCTGGATTTCGCCCGTCGCGACGGCGAGCACGTGGCCGCGCGCGACCTGCTGTTCTTCGATACCGAGACCACCGGCCTGGCCGGCGGCACCGGCACCCGCGCCTTCATGATCGGCGCTGCGGACTGGCATGTGTGCCCACAGCGTGGCGAAGGCCTGCGCATCCGCCAGCTGCTGATGGCCACGATGGCCGCCGAGGACGCGATGCTGGCCACTTTCGCCGGCTGGCTGCAACCGTCCACCGTGTTCTGCAGCTACAACGGCCGCAGCTATGACGCACCGCTGCTGAAAGCGCGTTACCGGCTGGCCCGGCAACGTTGCCCGATCACCGCACTGGATCACGTCGACCTGCTCTATCCCACGCGCCGCCGCTATCGCGGCACGTGGGAGAACTGCAAGCTGTCCACCATCGAACGCCAGCTGCTGCGCGTGGTGCGCGAGGACGACCTGCCGGGCTCGGAAGCCCCGGGCGCATGGCTGCGCTTCCTGCGCGGCGGCGATGCGGTGAACCTGCGGCGGGTCGCCGACCACAATCACCAGGACGTGGTGACGCTGGCCCTGCTGCTGCAGCGGCTGGTGCGCGAGGAACAACGCGAACGCGAGACGCTGGCGCTGGTCGGGCAGTAACGGCGCACGGCCGCGTTGACATGCCCTGACGGTGACAGCGGTGACACTGCCGCCACCATCCACGCCTGGAGCCCGACGATGCGCCTCAGTCCCCTGGTCCTGCTCGCCATCCTGCCCTTGGCCGCCTGCAGTCACGCTGGCAGCAGCACCTCCCACGATCCCGCGCCGGCGCCCGTGGCCGATGCCGCGCACGAATGCAGGCCGGAGGCGCTGGACGCCTTCACCGGCAAGACCGCCGACGAAGCCACGATCAAGAAGCTGGTGGCTGACAGCGGCGCGCGCGGTGCGCGGGTAGTCAAACCCGGCATGGCGGTGACCATGGACTTCCGCCAGGACCGCGTGACCGTGCAGGTGGACGCGCAGAACAAGATCGAGCGCGCCAGCTGCGGTTGATGTCCCAAGGTAGTGCCGGCCGCTGGCCGGGACTACCGATCCGAGGAG
>NZ_JBQEMR010000006.1:0-123074 GCF_052045015.1 Stenotrophomonas sp. 22692 | reverse complement strand
TGCTTTTTTTTTTTGTTTTTCTTCCCCCCCTCCCCCCCCCCACTACCGATCAGAGGCGCTCGGCCTTGCCGCTGGCCAATGCGCGGGCGATCACCAGCTGCGCCTGCTGTGCCGCCCGCGCGTGCACCTGCGCCTGGCGTTCGCCCAGCGCGGCCTGCTGGCTGCCCAGCGCCGCCTGGCGGCTGGCCAGTTCGGCCTGCTGGCTGGCCAAGCGGTTCATGTCGCGGGTGCGGCTGGACTGTGCGGCCTGGCTGCGGGCTTCCTGCATCGCACGACGTGCCTCGGCGGCCGCCTCACGGGCGGCTTCACGCGCAACTGCGGCGTCGCTGGTCGCCCCGCGTGCCGCCTTCGCGGCTTCGGCGGCGGCTTCGCGATTGATGTCGTGCGCGCTCATCGCACTGCGCGCAGCCTCGACCGCCACCAACGCGATACGGCGCGCCTCCTCACCCTGCAGCCGGCCCATCTCGCCCATCTGCTTGCCGAGTGCGCTCTGCTGGCGGCCCAGTGCGCTCTGCTGCTGCCCCAGGTCGGACGCACCCGCGTAGGCACGCTGCAACGACTGGATCAGCATCGGGTCACGCACGATGTAGCGCTCACTGCCCTGGCGGAACCACAGCGCCGGTCCCTTGCCGAGCTGCTTGCGCGCCAGCGTCACGTCGTCGATGCCGCCGTTGGCGAAGGTTGAATCACCATCGACCAGCACGAACGCCTGCGGCGGCGACGTGCTCAGATCCAGCCGCCCGTAGGTGGTGATGGAGGAACTGCGCGAGGTGCTGCGGCCGGCGTCGATGCCGGGGTCGACGTCGACATCCACGTCAACCGCCACATCCGCATCGTCCGGGCCGGACAGCTCCTCGACGTCGGCGGGCTCGGCGGGCGGCGCAGGGGCCACCGGCACCGCCGGCGCGCGCGCCGACATCGGCGGAGCAGGCGGAACCTTCGGCGCCGGCGGCGGGGGCACCACGGCCTTCGGTGCAGCCGGCGGCGCGGGCGGTGCCGGCGGCACCGGCGCTGCGACCAGCCGCATCGGCGCCACGCCCACCACCACCACCGCGGCAGTCAACGCGATCGCCAGCAGACGCGGACAGGACCGGTGCGACTGCAGCGAGAGCAGGCGACGCTTGAGGCTGGTGGTGCTTGGTGCGGCGCTGGCCACGCCCAGGTGCGGCTGCGGTGCCACGCCCAGCTGCAGCAGCAGGCGGCCATAGGCCTGGCGGCTGGCACCGTGCTGGCCGACCACCGCCGCATCCACCGCTTCCTCGCGGGCCTGGGCGTATTCGCGCACCGACAGCCGCAGCAGCGGGTGGAAGAAGAACAGGTGCTGCGCCAACGCGGGCAGCAGGCCCCACTGCAGGTCACGCCGCTGCAGGTGCTGCAGTTCGTGGGTCAGTGCCAGGTCCAGCGCGTCGCCCTGCAGGGCGTTGTCGCCGGCCGGCAGCAGCAGCACTGGGCGGAACGGCCCGATCAGCTGCGGCGAGTCCACCTGCGCGCTCATCCACAGCCGCGGCGCAGGGCGCACGCCGTGCGCGTCGGAGGCCAGCTGCAGGGCCTGCACCAGCGCCTCGTCCTCGCAGGGATGGGCCGCAGCCAGCAGTGCGCGGCAGCGGCGCCACTCACCGAAGGTGCGCAACACCATCAGCAGCACGCCGGACAGCCACAGCGCAGCCAGTGCGACCGCCCACCACGCAACCGCCGGCACGTCCGCCGCAGGCATCGGCATCGCGGCCAGCAGCTGCGCCGAGGCTTCCGGCGCCAGTGGGTACACCAGATCAGCGGCAACGTCGGTGGCGGTCATCGCCACCGCCTGCGGTGCCGGCAGCCAGGCCAGCTGCAGCGGCTGGCTCCAGAACAGGCCGAGCACGGCCTGCAGCGAGACCAGCCACCACAGGCGGCAGCGGGTGGCCGCCGACAGCGACGGCAGCGCGCGGCACAGGCCATACACCAGGGCCACCAGCAGCACGGTCTGCAGGCTGGTCCAGCCCAGCCGTTCCAGCATCGGGATCAGCATCGTGGTGTCCATGGCTCAGCCCTCGTGGCGACGCGATTGGAGTTGGGCAACCAGCGCTTCCAGCTCGGCCAGCTCGTTGTCGCTGACCTGCTGGCGCTGCGACAGGTAGGCCACGAACGGCGACACCGACCCCTGCAGGGTGTTGTCGACGAACTGGGCCACGGCACCCTGCAGCACGCTCTGCGGGCCCCGGGTGGCCTGGTAGCGGTAGACGCCGTCCTGCTGCCGGCGCTGAAGATAGCCCTTCGCCCGCAGCCGTTCCATCATCGTCAGCACGGTGGAACGGGCCAGGCCACGGGCCTCGCCGTAGCCGCTGGCGACCTCGCCCACGCTGGCCGGCGCATGTTCATCGATGTACTGCAGCAGGGCCAGTTCCTGGTCCCCGATCGTCTTGCCACGCATGACACCACTCCCTTGACTACACGTGTCGTCACTGTCAGCTTGACGACAACTGTAGTCAACCCCCCGGAAGTCATGGGCCGACGAACGGTAGGACCATCCGGGGCGGTTAAACCTTTTCCGCCGCCGGTGCATCCGACCCTCGACGCCTTTCCGGAATCCCGCATGTTCCGCCCAACGCTTCGAGTCGTGCTCATGCTCATCAGTGCCCTGCCCTTCGCCGCGGTGTCTGCCAACCAGGACCAGGCCAACGACCAGACCCGCCGGCTGATCCGCCAGATCATGCTGGACGAGCGCATCCCCGGGCTGCAGCTGGCCGTGGTCAAGGACGGCCAGATCGTGCTCTCCGAAACCTATGGCTTGGCCAACGTGGAGAACGGCGTGCTCGCCTCGCGTGACACCCGCTTCCCGCTCAATTCAGCCACCAAGGCTTTCACCGGAGTCGCCATCGCACAGCTGGCGGAGCAGGGGCGACTGGAACTGGATGCACCCGCCTCGCGCTACCTGCACGATCTTCCAGCAGCATGGAAGGATGTACGCGTGCGCCAGCTGCTCGACCATACCTCGGGCCTGCCGGACATCCTCGATGCGAATGGCCTGCTGGGCGGTGGGTCCGAAGCGCAGGCATGGGCGGCGGTCACCGTGCGCCCTGTCGAAGCGCCACCCGGGCAGCGCTTTGCCTACAACCAGACCAACTACGTGCTGCTGGCGCGGATCATCGCGCAGCAATCGGGCATGTCCTACGAGCGCTTCCTCACCACGGGCCAGTTCAGCGGCGCACGCATGGCGCGCACGACCTTCGGCGACAGCTACGACCTGATTCCGGATGTGGCGACGATGTACAGCCTGGCGCCGCGCGCGACCGATGCCGCCGACGCTCCGCCGCGCCTGTCGCACTGGTTCTACGACATCCCGCCGAGCCTATGGGCCGGCGGCGGCATCCTCACCACCGCCGACGACACCGCACGCTGGCTGGTCGCGCTGACCGAAGGCCGCCTGCTGCAGGACCACTCACGGCGGCGGATGTGGTCGGTCGAGCCTCTGGCCGATGGCCGCGCCGGTCCGTGGGCCGGCGGCTGGCCGGTGCTGCAGGCAGCGCCCGACCTGCAGGTGGCCGGCATCGGCGGCGCGCGCTCGGCCTTCGTGGTCTACCCCGCGCGAGGCGTGGCGGTGGTGGTGCTGACCAACCTGGTCGGTGCCAATCCGCAGCGCTTCATTCCACGCATCGCCGATTTCTACACGCCTGCCGCAACGGCTGCGGGCCTCATCCCCGCGGCCCGCCCATCACCGGCAGGATCACCCCGCTGATGTAACTGGCACAGACCGGCGAAGCCAGGAACACATAGGCGGGCGACAGTTCTTCGGGTTGTGCGGGCCGCCCCATGTCACTGTCCTTGCCGAACTCCGCAACATCTTCGGCCTGCTTGTCGGCGGGGTTCAACGGCGTCCACACCGGCCCCGGCGCCACGCAGTTGACCCGGATGCCACGTGGCAGCAGCTGGCTGGCCAGCGCCTTGGTGAACGCATGGATCGCGCCCTTGGTGGCCGAGTAGTCGATCAGCGCCTTGCTGCCGAAGATTCCCGTTTCCGATCCTGTGTTGATGATGCTGGCACCCTCGCCCAGGTGCGGTAGCACCGCGCGCGCCATCTGGATGTAACCGCCGATGTTGGTCTGCAGGGTTTCCTGCAGATGCGCGTCTTCCAGGTCTTCCAGCCGCTCGCAATGCAGCTGGAACGCGGCGTTGTTGACCAGGATGTCGATGCCGCCGAACGCCTTGGCCACCTGCTTGACCGCCTTGTTGCAGAAGCGCGGATCGCGCACGTCACCGGCGATCACCACGCAGCGGCCGCCTTCGCGCTCCACGTGCTGGCGGGTGATGTTCGCGTCCTCGGCCTCGTCCAGGTGCAGTACCGCCACATCGGCGCCTTCGCGGGCGAACAGTACTGCCACCGCACGGCCGATACCAGAATCGCCACCGGTGATGATCGCGCGCATGCCCTGCAGCTTGCCGCTGCCGGCGTAGTCCGGTGCAAGGAAACGCGGCGCCAGCTCCAGTTCGTGTTCATGCCCAGGCTTGGCCAGCTGCTGCGCCGGCATCGCCTCCGGTTGCCGGCGCGCACCGGCCTGGGTCGCGGTCTTCTTCGTTGCTTTTTTTGCCGCGCGCACGTCCTTGGCCTTTTCTTGATCCTGCAGGCGCCGCTGCCGGGCCGCGACGCGCGCTGCGCGTGGATCGCTGGCGGCCGCCTTGCGGGTGGCAGTCTTCACCACGCGCGGGCGATCGGGGGCGGCGACAGTCTTGCTTGCGGTGCTGCCTTTGCGCACCTTGGGCGAGGCTTTGCGGCGGACGGGGGCTTTCTTGGTGGTGGCCATGCAGGTCTCCTCGGGAGGGAAAGGGGCTGCCGGCCAGCGGCCGGCACTACCGGGGGCGGCCCTTGCCGCTCCTGCAGTGTCTCCACCCACGCTGTTGGCGGCGGTGAGCGCGCCGTGTCCACGATGTGCACGGCATTCATTCCGCCACCACGTCTGACGTCGCACCCTGCACGCAATCAAACAAGGAACGCCTCCATGAAACTTGCCATCGCCACCGCCGCCGCCTGCTTTGCCCTTGCCGCCTGCAGCAGCACGCCAATGGCGCAGGTGCAGCCGATCGACGGCGTCATTTCCGGGCAGTGCCACAGCGACATGGTGCGCGGCGCACTCGGCCTGGCCGCTTCGGACGCCACCGTGGCCCGCGCACGCGTGGACAGCGACAGCCTGCACGTGCGGGTGCTGCGCCATGATGGTCCGCGGGTGCCGCCGGCCAGCGAAGGCGGCGACCGCCTGACCATCGAGAAGGGCCGCACCAACAACATCACCGCGATCTACTGCGGCTGAGCCGGCGCGCCCTGCGCAGCACGCGCAGGGTAGCCTGTTCCCACTGGCGCGGCCCGCGCAGGCCGGCCAGTTTCGCCAGTTCACCGCGCTCCCAGCCGGCAAACACGCAAGGGTCGATGTAGGCCTTGCGGCACACCGCAGGCGTGTTGCCCAGCAGCGCTGCCACCTCGCACACCACCGCGCGCTGCGCCTGCGCCAGCGCGCGCTGGCTGGCCGGTTCCGGCAGCTTGGTGGCGGCAAACGCCTGCACCGCCGCCACGGTGCCGCCCCAGGTGCGGAAGTCCTTGGCAGTGAAGTCCTCGCCCATCACCTCGCGCAGGTAATCGTTCACCGCGCCGGAATCCACCGGCTGCAGCGCACCGTCGTCATCGCGGTACTGGAACAGCGCCTGCCCCGGCAGCTGCTGCAGGCGCCGCACCAGCAGCCCCAGCCTGCGGTCGCCCACGGTCACCTCCTGCAGCTGCCCGGACTTGCCGCGGAAGCGCATGCGCACCCGGCCGCCGCGCAGCAGTTCCAGATGGCGGTTGCGCAGTGTGGTCAGTCCGAACGAACGGTTCTGTTGTGCATAGGTTTCATTGCCGACCCGCACCAGGGTATCCGCCAACAGCGCGACCACCATGGCCAGCACCTTTTCCTGCGGAAACCCAGGTCGCTTGAGATCCCGTGACAACCGCCGCCGCAGCGCGGGCAAGGCCTCGCCAAACGCAATGATGCGGTCGAACTTGCCGGCATCCCGCTCTTTGGCCCAGTCGGCGTGGTAGCGGTACTGCTTGCGCCCGCGCGCATCGCGGCCGGTGGCCTGCAGGTGGCCGTTGGCGTGTGCACAGATCCACACGGCGGTGTAGGCCGGCGGGATGGCCAGCGCCCGGATGCGCTGCAGCGTGGTGGCGTCGCGTATCGCGTGGCCGTCAGCATCGCGGTAGCTGAAACCCTTGCCGGCGCGGCGCCGGCTGATGCCCGGCTGAGTGTCGTCGACATAGCGCAGGCCGGCCGCGCGCGCGGCCTGTCGTTCGGGGGTGGAGGGGGTTGGCATGCCTGTAGTGTCGCTGTCGCCATGCCGCGATCCTGTCGATAACACAAGACAAACACGTGAGGGCCGGTTCGCCGCTATGCTCGGGTCTTCACAACCCCTTCCGGAGTCATGATGTCGTTCCCGATTCGCGCCCGTTCGCTCTCCGCCCTGTTGCTGCCGGCCGTGCTGGCCCTGACCGCCTGCCAGGCACCGGCGCTGGATGAACAGGATTCGGCCACGGCCCATGCCCAGCAGGCCGCCGAAGCCGCCAAGGCGCCGGCCGACGAAGCCGGCAAGGCCACCGAGGCGCCGCCGGTCGGTACCTGCGATGCCAGCCAGGTGCAGAGCCTGGTCGGCCAGGCCTACACCGATGCACTGGGCAAACAGGCACAGGAAGATGCAGGTGCCAGCCAGGTGCGCGTACTGAAGCCCAACGACGTGGCCACGATGGAGTTCCTCGGCGACCGCCTGAACATCGAAGTGGACGCCAAGGGCGCCGTCAGCGGCGCGCGCTGCGGCTGAGTCCCGCCCCGCGCCGGCACTGGGTTGCCGGCGCGTTCTGTTGCACCTGCAACCGTGTATTGCGGCGTTGCAGCAACCTGTGATCTAGTCGAGGCATCCGGTGGCCTCACGATGCGCTCCAGGGAATGAGCGGGGACGAGTGTCGCCGCCAACCCTATACGCATCGAGGTAGAGATGGCCCCCCGCAACCGCCAAGGGCTTTACGACCCGCGCTCCGAGCGCGATGCCTGTGGATTTGGCATGGTCGCCCAGCTCGACGATCAACCATCGCGCCTGTTGGTTGATACCGCCATCGCCGCGCTTTCGCGCATGACCCACCGTGGCGGTGTCGCCGCCGATGGCCTGACCGGTGATGGCTGTGGCCTGCTGCTGCGCCGCCCCGATGCCTTCCTGAAACTGCTGGCCAGCGAAGCCGGTATCGCGGTCTCCGCACGCTTCGCCGCCGGCCTGGTCTTCCTGCCGCACGACGCCGACGCGGCGCAGGCCTGCCGCGCGCAGCTGCAGGCGCAGGTGGAAGCGGTGGGCTGCAAGGTTGCCGGCTGGCGCGAGGTACCGACCGACGACAGCGTCTGCGGCCAGCTGGCGCGCGACACGCTGCCGCGCATCGAACAGGTGTTCGTCGACGCCGGCGTCGGCCAGGATGATGCCGGCTTCGCGCTGGCGCTGTTCCTGGCCCGTCGCCGCAGCGAGCAGCTGCTGCGCGAACACACCGACTTCTACGTCACCACCCTCACCCCGGATGCGATCAGCTACAAGGGCATGGTGCTGCCGGACAAGCTCAGCCGCTTCTTCCCGGACCTGCAGCGCCGCGAACTGGCCTCCAGCGCCATCGTGTTCCACCAGCGCTTCTCCACCAACACGCTGCCGCGCTGGCCGCTGGCCCACCCGTTCCGCATGCTCGCCCACAACGGCGAGATCAACACCATCGAAGGCAACCGGCGCTGGGCGCAGGCGCGCAGCAAGGTGTGGAAGACCCCGCGCTTCGACATCGCCGAATTCGATCCGGTCATCTCCATGCACGGTTCGGATTCGCAGAGCCTGGACAACATGCTGGAGCTGATGGTCGCCGGTGGCATGGAGCTGATCCAGGCGCTGCGCATCCTGGTGCCGCCGGCCACGCAGTCGCTGGAATTCAAGGACCCGGACCTGGCCGCGTTCTACGAATTCCATGGCCTCAACAGCGAGCCGTGGGACGGCCCGGCCGGCATCGTCGCCTGCGACAACCGCTACGCCGTGTGTACCCTCGACCGCAACGGCCTGCGTCCGGCGCGCTGGATGCTGACCGCCGACCGCCACTTCCTGGTCGCCTCCGAAGCGGGCGTGTGGGAAGTGCCGACCGAGCGCGTGGTGCGCAAGGGCAAGCTCGGCCCAGGCGAAATGGTGGCCATCGACCTCAAGCGTGGTGACCTGCTCGACTCCGACGCGGTGGACCGCATCAACCGTGGTCGCGCGCCGTACAAGCAGTGGTTGCAGCAGGGCGTGACCTACCTGCAGACCGAACTGATCGACCCCTCGCTTGTGGAAGAGCCCTTCGACGAAGGCACCCTGCGCAGCTACCACAAGCTGTACCAGCTCAGCAGCGAGGAAGTGGAACAGGTACTGCGGCCGCTGGCCGAGACCGAGCAGGAAGCCACCGGCTCGATGGGCGACGACACGCCAATGGCGGTGCTGAGCCAGCGCAGCCGACCGCTGTACGACTATTTCCGCCAGGCCTTCGCGCAGGTCACCAACCCGCCGATCGATCCGCTGCGCGAAGACTGCGCGATGTCCCTGTCCACCCAGCTCGGCAAGGAGACCAACATCTTCCATGCCGGCCCGGAGACGGTGAACCACGTCATCCTCAACTCGCCGGTGCTGAGCCAGCGCAAGCTGCGCCAGCTGCTGAAGATGGACCAGTACGTGCAGGCCAATCGCCTGCTCGACCTGTCCTACAGCGAAGACGAGGGCCTGCGTGCCGGCATCGAGCGCATCTGCGCCGAAGCCGAGCAGGCCGCACGCGACGGCATGGTGATGCTGCTGCTGTCCGACCGCTACCCGGTGGCCGGGCGGCCGATGGTGCATGCCCTGCTCGCCACCAGCGCCATCCACCACCACCTCTCGCGCCTGGGCCTGCGCTGCGACGTGAACCTGATCGTCGAGACCGGCACCGCGCGCGACCCGCACCACATGGCCTGCCTGCTCGGCTTCGGCGCCACCGCGGTGTATCCGTACCTGGCCTACCAGACCCTGTTCGATCTGGGCCGCCGCGGCATCCTCAAGCTGAGCAAGGGCGGTGAGCAGTCGCAGATCGGCCGCCGTTACCGCAAGGGCGTCTACAAGGGCCTGTCGAAGATCATCTCGAAGATGGGCATCTGCACCGTGGCCAGCTACCGCGGCGCGCAGCTGTTCGAGATCATCGGCCTGGAACCGGACGTGGTGGACCTGTGCTTCCCGGATACCGCCTCGCGCATTGGCGGCGCCGGCTTCGCCCGCCTGGACGCCGACGCGCGTGAGCTGTGCGCGCAGGCCTGGGACGCACAGCAGGACGTGGACGTTGGCGGCCTGCTGAAGTACGTGCACGGCGGCGAGTACCACATGTACAACCCGGACGTGGTGACCACCCTGCAGCGCGCGGCGCGCAGCGGCGACCCGCGTGCGTGGCAGCAGTACTGCGATGCCGTGCATGCACGGCCGCCGTCGGCGCTGCGCGACCTGCTGGAACTGGTTCCAGCGGCCACGCCCGTGCCGCTGGACGAGGTCGCCCCGGCCAGTACCCTGTTCCCGCGCTTCGATACTGCTGCGATCAGCCTGGGCGCACTGTCGCCGGAAGCGCACGAGGCGCTGGCCATTGCCATGAACCGCCTCGGTGGCCGCAGCAATTCCGGCGAAGGCGGTGAGGATCCCGCCCGCTATGGCACCGCAAAGCGCAGCAAGATCAAGCAGGTGGCCTCGGGCCGCTTCGGTGTCACCGCTGAGTACCTGGTCAACGCCGAGGTGCTGCAGATCAAGGTCGCGCAGGGCGCCAAGCCCGGCGAAGGCGGCCAGCTGCCCGGCCACAAGGTCAACGAGCTGATCGCCCGCCTGCGCTATGCCAGGCCGGGTATCGGCCTGATCTCACCGCCGCCGCACCACGACATCTATTCGATCGAAGACCTCGCGCAGCTGATCTACGACCTCAAGCAGGTCAACCCAACCGCGCTGGTCTCGGTAAAGCTGGTCAGCCATGCCGGCGTCGGCACGATTGCCGCGGGCGTGGTCAAGGCCGGCGCGGACCTGATCACCATTTCCGGCCATGACGGCGGCACCGGCGCTTCGCCGGTCAGCTCCATCCGCTATGCCGGCGTGCCGTGGGAACTGGGCGTGGCCGAAGCGCACCAGGCGCTGCTGGCCAACGACCTGCGTGGGCGCACCCTGCTGCAGACCGACGGCGGCCTGAAGACCGGCCTGGACGTGGTCAAGGCCGCACTGCTGGGTGCCGACAGCTTCGGCTTCGGCACTGCGCCGATGATCGTGCTGGGCTGCAAGTACCTGCGCATCTGCCACCTCAACAACTGCGCCACCGGCGTGGCCACCCAGGACGAACGCCTGCGCGAGAACCACTTCACCGGCCAGCCCGAGCGCGTGGAGAACTTCTTCCGCCTGCTGGCCGAAGAAGTGCGCGGCTGGCTGTCGTACCTGGGCGCGCGTTCGCTGGAAGAGATCGTCGGCCGCACCGACCTGCTGCGACAGATCGAGGCAGCGCCCCGTGATGGCGTGCGCGTGGACCTGTCACGCCTGCTGGCCGACAGCCGCTACGAGGGCAGCCATTGCGCCGCGCAGCGGCTGTACGAATCGCCGGACAGCCTGGCCACGCAGATGGATGGCCTGCTGGCCCCGGCCATCGAGCACAAGCGCGGCGGCGAACACCGCTTCCTGATCCACAACACCGACCGCAGCATCGGCACCCGCCTGGCCGGTGCAGTGGCGCGCGCACACGGCAACCAGGGCATGGCCGAGGCGCCGCTGGAACTGCGCTTCCGCGGCAGCGCCGGGCAGAGCTTTGGCGCGTTCAACGTCGGTGGCCTGCACCTGGAAGTGGAAGGCGAAGCCAACGACTACGTCGGCAAGGGCATGGCCGGTGGCCGCCTGGTGGTGCGCCCGCCACGTGGCGCCCGCTTCGAGGCACGCAGCACCGCGATCATCGGCAACACCTGCCTGTATGGCGCCACCGGGGGCGAGCTGTTCGCCGCCGGCCGCGCGGGCGAGCGCTTCGCGGTGCGCAATTCCGGCGCGCTGGCGGTGGTCGAGGGCGCCGGTGATCACTGCTGCGAGTACATGACCGACGGCGTGGTGCTGGTGCTGGGCAAGGTCGGCCTGAACTTCGGTGCCGGCTTCACCGGTGGCCTGGCCTACGTGCTGGACGTGGACCGCGATTTCGTCGATCGCTACAACCACGAGCTGATCGACATCCATCGCGTCTCCGCCGAGGGCTTCGAGAACTACCGCCAGCATCTGCATCGCCTGATCGGCCGCCATCGCGAGCTGACCGGCAGCATCTGGGCGCAGCAGATCCTGGACGAGTTCCGCGATTACATCGGCAAGTTCTGGCTGGTCAAACCGAAGGCCGCCAGCATCGAGTCACTGACCGAAACCCTGCGACGCGCTGCGTGATGTTTTCCGGTAGTGCCGGCCGCTGGCCGGCAACGTTCCCCCTCGCATTCCAGAGCCCGCCATGAGCCGCAAGCACGCCTTCCAGTTCCTCGACCTGCCCCGCACCATGCCGCAGCGCATTCCGGTGGAACTGCGCACGTCCGGCGACTGGGGCGAGCTGTACGGCAAGTTCGGCAAGGAAGACGCCCAGTACCAGGCCGGCCGCTGCCTGGACTGCGGCAATCCTTACTGCAGCTGGAAGTGCCCGGTGCACAACGCCATTCCGCAGTGGCTGCAGCTGGTGCAGGAAAACCGCATTCACGAGGCGGCCACGCTGTGCCACAGCACCAATCCGCTGCCGGAAGTGTGCGGCCGGGTGTGCCCGCAGGACCGGCTGTGCGAAGGCAGCTGCACGCTGGAAGAATTCGGTGCGGTGACCATTGGCGCGGTGGAGAAGTACATCGTCGATACCGCGCTGGCCAGCGGCTGGCGCCCGGACCTGGGCGCGGTGCAGCCGACCGGCCACAGCGTGGCGGTGATCGGCGCCGGCCCCGCCGGGCTGGCCTGTGCCGACCGCCTGGCACGCGCTGGCATCACCGCCGTGGTCTACGACCGCTACGAACAGATCGGCGGCCTGCTGCAGTTCGGCATTCCCAGCTTCAAGCTGGACAAGGACGTGATCCATCGCCGCCGCGAAGTGCTCGAAGGCATGGGCGTGCAGTTCCGCCTCGGCGTGGAGATCGGCCGCGATGTCAGCGTGCAGCAGCTGCTGGACAGCCACGACGCCGTGTTCGTCGGCACCGGCGCCTACCGCTACACCGATGGCGGCCTCGACGGCCAGGACCTGAAGGGCGTGCTGCCGGCGCTGCCGTTCCTGGTGCAGAACAGCCGCATCGTCAGTGGCGATGACCCTGAGGGCCGGCCGATCGCCGGCTGGGAGGACACCATCGCCCTGCCCGATCTCAACGGCAAGCGCGTGGTGGTGCTCGGTGGCGGCGATACCGGCATGGACTGCGTGCGCAGCGCCGTGCGGCTGGGCGCAGCCAAGGTCACCTGCGCCTACCGCCGTGACGAAGCGAACATGCCCGGCAGCGCGCGCGAAGTGGCCAATGCACGCGAGGAAGGCGTGCGCTTCCTGTTCAACCGCCAGCCGCTGTCGATCGAGGCCGGTGCTGATGACGAAGTGATCGGCGTGACCGTGGTCGAGACCCGGCTGGGCGAACCGGATGCCAACGGCCGCCAGAACGCGGTGCCGATCGAGGGCAGCGAATCGCTGCTGGAAGCGGACGTGGTGATCATCGCCTTCGGCTTCTCACCGACCTTGCCGGCATGGCTGTCCGAGCATGGCGTGGAAGGCCAGTCCAACGGCCGCATCGTGGCCGGCGGCAAGGACCGCCTGCCGTTCCAGACCGCGCATCCGCGCCTGTTCGCCGGTGGTGACGCAGTGCGCGGTGCCGATCTGGTAGTGACCGCCGTGGCCGAGGGCCGCGACGCCGCCGCCAGCATCGTGCGGCTACTGGCCCACTGAGTCCGGCACCAGCAGTACCGCCAGCAGCGCCCGCAATACGTGCGGCTCCACCGGCTTGGCCAGGAAGTGGTCGATGCCAGCCACACGACAGGCTTCGCGGGTGCTTTCCATCACGCTGGCCGTGAGCGCGATGATCGGCACCTGCGCTCGCGCCGGGCAGGCATCGGCGCGGATCGCCCGCGCCAGTGCAAAGCCGTCCATGCCCGGCATGTGGCAGTCGGTAATCACCAGCTCGAACGGCTGCGCCTGCCATGCTGCAAGCGCCGACCGTCCGTCGGTACAGGCGTGGACCTGCAGCCCGAGCGCACACAGGCGTTGCTCCAGCAGATGCAGGTTGGTGGGATGGTCTTCAGCCACCAGCACGCGCGACGCCGGCAATGGACGCTCGTCCGCAACCGCCGCCGAAGGTGCAGCCACGGGTGCCTCGCAGGCATCCAGGTCCAGATCCAGCCAGACCGTGGTGCCTTTCCCGGGTGAGCTGCGCAGCTGCAGCTCCGCGCCCATCGAGGTCGCCAGCTCGCGGCAGATCGCCAGGCCCAGCCCACTGCCGCCGAAGCGCCGTGTGGTCGAGCGCTCCGCCTGGGTATAGGCGGCGAACACCGCCTGCTGGCGCTCCTCGCTGATGCCCACGCCGCTGTCGCTCACCTGCAGGCGCAGCTGCTGGCCGCCGTCACGCTGCTGCAGTACCTGCACCTGCAGTTCCACGTGGCCCTGCCGGGTGAACTTCAATGCGTTGCCGGCCAGGTTGAACAGGATCTGGCGCAGGCGCAGACCGTCGGCCAGCGATCCCGGCTGCATCTCCGGATCCAGCACCACCTGCAGGTGCAGGCCGCGGCTGGCGGCCACCGGCATCAGCAGTTGCTGCACCGCACGCACCAGTGCCGCCAGATCGATGGGCCGCAGCTGCAGTGGTGCGCCCTGCAGGCGCTGGCTGTGCAGGACATCGTCGAGGATCTGCCGCAACATCCGCGCGGCATCATCGACCGTGGCCAGCACCTGCTGCTGGCGCGCCTCCAGCCTGCTGCCCGCCAGCCGTTCGAGCATGCCCAGCAAGGTGCTCATCGGGGTGCGGATCTCGTGGCTCATCGTTGCCAGGAAGTGCGCCTTGGCCTGTGCTGCCTGTTCGGCCTGGCGGCGCGCGTCGGCCAGCGCGCGGGTACGTGACTGCACTTCGCTGACGTCGATCCAATAGCCGCTCCACTCGACGTCGCTGTCGTCGCAGGGCAACGGCCGCCCATGCGAACGCACCCATCGCCACCCTTGTGGCGAACGGGTGCGGAAAGTGACGTCGATCGGGCCACGCGCCAATGCAGCCGTCTCGACACAGGCCATCACCTGGCTGCGGTCATCCGGATGGACCGCGGCCAACAACCGCTGGTGATCGATCCGCGCGGTCTCCACGCTGATTCCGAACAGGGCCTGCACGTCACCGGCGATCTGCGGAAAGCTGTAATGGCCGCCCGCCGACCGACGCGCCTGGTAGACCACCGCCGGCAGGTTCGCAGTCACCTCCTGCAGGCGCTGCTCCACTACTCGGCGGCGCACGCTTTCGCGATGCACCCGCCAGTAACCGTAGGCATGTACCAGCGCCAGGGCGAGCAGGATCAACGAGGCCGGCACCAGCCAGCGCAGGGGCGACGATGACGGGGAATTACGCGGCCGGTCCGGCAGCCAGTCCGCGCGGATCTGTTCGCGCTCGGTATCGGTCAGCTGCGACAGCGCGTGCTCGAAGCCGACGATGACATCGGCGCAGGCGGGCGTGGTCGCCAGCACCAGGGCATCATCGAAACCGGCCGGCGCAGCGATCAGCAGTGCATCGCCCTGGTAGCGGCGCAACGCGGCCTCGACGTCGCCGAGGTTGGCGACGACCGCATCGATCAATCCGGTGCCCAGCAGCGGGAGCGCATCGTCCAGCGCTGCCGGTGGCAGCAGCTGTGCACCCGCTGCCTGCTCGGCCAGCAGCCCCTGCAGCGGCATCCGGCTGGGGCTGGCCACGGTGCGTCCACGCAGATCTTCCAGGCCCAGCACCGGCGGCGTACCCTCCCGGCGGACGATCACCTGTGGCAGCTGCAGGTAGGGCGTGCTGGCCACCCACCCGGCGGGCAGCTGCGAGCGTGGCCACCCCAGCAGCGCCTGGGTGCCGGCCGGCAGCTCATCCCGGTCCACGCTGGCGGCCGGCACGGGCAGCAGCTGCAGTGGCCGTTGCCGGCCCAACAGCTCCAGGTACACCGCGCCGAGCCCCCGTGCCTCACCCTGTTCGCTGGACGACAAGGGTGCGCGGTCGGAAGGCCAGGCGATGCGCAGCGGTGTCCTGCAGCCCGTGGCGGAGGCCGTGGCAGGCAGCAGCAGGCTGGCCATGACAGCAATGGCTGCCGGGAAGCCGGCGACATTCACGGTAGGCATCCTCATCTCGCGGGCGGAAGGAACGGCCGCGCTGCGGTACCGCTGCCTGCCACGCTATCGACGTGCGGACCGACGGCAATGAAGAAAGTTGTAAAAGCATCCAGATAGGGGAATGCCGACATACACTGCCGCCTTCACCCGTAACTGCGGAGCGTTCGATGCGCATCGGCCTGGCTGCCAACCGTCTTCATCACCACGACGCGCGCGCAGCGCTGTTCCGTTGGCTGCGCAGCAGCGAGGCCGGCCTGCGCGAGCTGGGCGTGTCGCTGCATGCGGTCGGTCGCACCCATGACGCGATCGAACGACAGGGCTTCCTGGCCGGGTACGCGGGCCTGCACCGTTATCCCTACGGTCGCGAGGGTGGCCTGATGAAGCTGGTCGCCGAAGTCGTTGGCATGGGTCCGGATCGGACACTGGATGGCGCGATCTACCTGATCGACCCGGTCGATCCGTCCTCGGTATTTCCGGAAGCCACGGCGCTGAAGCGCCAGTGCGTGATTCACGGCAAGCCGTTCATTTCGACCGTGGCCACCGCACGCGACTGGGTCGAAGTGGAGCGCGTCCACGCCGGGCTGGCGGCAGACGGCGGCGCCGACGACCTGCATGCGTTCGAAGGCCAGACGCTGGCGCTGATCGCGCACGATGCGATGAAGCCGGCGATGCTGGCCTTCGCCGATGAGCACTTCGATGTGCTGGCCCGGTTCGGTGAGCGGGTGGCGACGGGCACCACCGGCCAGCGTTTGAACGAACTGGCCTGGAGCCGGGGCTGGCCACGTGATACGCCGTGGGTGACGCGCTACCAGAGCGGCCCGATGGGCGGTGATGCGCAGATTGCCGACCGGGTGCTGGAGGGGCGCTGCCAGCGTGCGATTTTCTTCGAGGATCCGCACGTGGCGCGCCAGCATGAGGCGGATATCCAGCTGCTGGAGCGCGCGGTGACGACGGTGACCGATCAGGCGGTGTGCATTACGGCGCCGCGGGTGGCGGCGCGGTGGGCGGCGGCGGCGGCGCTGCGGGCGGGGTGAGGGTTTCGGCCAACGGCTGAGCGCTTCGTGGTCGGTGGGTCTGCACGATCATGAGGTTGGCCGGGATGGGTGGAATTGCGGGGGACGCCGTAAACCCGTCCCTGGGGGCTTGGCCGCGGCATCCATGCCGCGGACACCCCCGCAATCCCACCCATCCCGTCCTTCGACAGTTTCCGGTGTGCCCACCACGGAAGAAAGAAAGAAGAGCAGGAGCGGGTCGCGCGCTGCGCGAGCTCCATGGCGCGTTGCAGAAGAATGCGTGGGCAACTGCTGTAGCGCTGGCGCTACAGCAGTTGCCTGAGCATGGCCTTCAGGCGTCGCCCTTCCAGCTGGAAGTAGTCGCGCTGCTCGCGCCAGGCGGGGAAGCGTTGTTCCACTTCGTGCCAGAACGCGGGCGAGTGGTTGGGCTGGATCAGGTGGCAGAGTTCATGCACCAGCACGTATTCGAACGCTTCCGAGCGGCCCAGCACCAGGGCCAGGTCCAGTGCCATGCTGCCGTCGGGGGCCAGTGAGCCCCATTGCGAGGACATCACCTTCAGCCGCAGGCGGCTGGGTGCGCGCGGCAGGGTGGGCAGGTACTTCGGCAGCCAGCGCCCGACGTCGGCGCGGGTCTGGGCTTCGTAGAACTCGCGCAGCAGACGGCGCAGGGTGGCGTCACCACCACGGGTGGGCCACTGCACGCAGGCGCCGTGCGCGTCGATCTCCAGGCGCGCATAGCGGCCTTCCTGCCAGCGCAGTGGCAGCAGTTCGCCGCGCAGGGGCAGCACGCCGTCTTCGCCGGGCTGCAGCGGCGCCGGCAGGCCCTGGCCCTGGTACTGGCGCAGCTGCAGTGCAAGCCAGTCGCGGTGCTGTTCCAGGAAGCGTTCGCCCATCGCCAGGCTTGCCCGCGGCGGCAGGGTCAAGCGCGCGCCGCGCTCATCCACGCTCAGCTTGATGCGCCGTGCACGCGGATCACGCACGCGCAGTACCTCGATCTCGGCATCCTCCAGGCGCAGGCGAACGGTGTCGCGCTGTACGGTGGCGGGCGGGGTCGGGCTGATCAGGCGGCGCAACAGACGGCTCATGCACCCAGCATAGCGCTGCTTCGGGCCGCCGGATGACCGGCGGCCGTCGGGCTGCCTGTTCAGTCAGCCTTGCTGAGCTTGAAGGCTTCTTCCAGCAACAGGAACAGGCGGCGGATCTCGGCGCTCTGCAGGGCGAAGCGGGCGTCGAACTCGGCGCGGCGGCCATCTTCGTCGGCATGCTCCAGCTGGTCCAAGGCACCGTCGAGGAACTTCAGCTTGCGCACGATCAGGTCGTCGCCGATCACGAAGGACAGGTTGTCCTCGAAGATCAGCGCCAGCTTGGTCACCTGCTTGCCGGCGTCCAGGTGCTTGTCGATCTCGTCGCAGCGCAGCTCCTGGTGCTGGCACTTGACCACCGCGCCACCTTCCACCGGGTCCTTCATCTCGCACTCTTCGCCCAGGCTCAGCCCGGTCGGCAGCGGCTCGCCGGCGATCCAGCCGGTCAGGATCGAGCGCGGCGCGACTTCGGCGTTCAGCGGCATCGCCGGGAAGCTGCCGAGCAGGCCGCGGATGTCGGACATGAAGTATTCGCCGGTCTTGCGGCTGGAGGTATCCACTGCCACGTAGCCGTGCTGCAGGTCGATGAAGGCGTCGTTGCGCGAGGATTTCACGAAGGCGCGCGGCAGCAGTTCATGCAGCAGGTCGTCCTTCATGCGCTTGCGCTCGCGGCCACCCGGGCGGCGGCCTTCCTTCTCCTCGATCTCCTCCAGCTTGCGCTCGAGCAGGTCGTTGACCACCGCCGCCGGCAGGATCTTGTCCTCCCCGCCCACGGTCAGCCACAGGTGTTCGGCGATGCGGTGGGAGAGCAGCTCCTTCTCCTCGCGGCCGAACGGCGAGATGAAACCGCGCGAGTTCATTTCCAGCGCGCCGACCGGCTTCAGCAGGGCGTGCGGCAGCAGGGTGTCGACTTCGGAAAAATCGGTGGTGGTCGGGAAACGGAAGAACGTCAGGTTGCGAAAGAACATGGAATTCCGGATGGCAAAGAGGAAGGGCGGCCGACCTTAAACGGCGGGCGTCTCGGGATCTGCGTCGGCGTCGGCCGGGGAACCGGCCAGCCAGGCATGGGCGTCGGGCAGCGGCGCGTCGTCGCGACGGCCCAGCGCCATGAAATCGAACAGGGTGGTGTCAGCCAGCTGCGAGGGCCGGACTTCACTCATGGCGCGCGCGATCTGCTCGATGCGGCCCGGGTGGTCCTTCTCCCACTGCTTCAGCATCAGGCCGACCTGGCGGCGCTGCAGGTTCTCCTGGCTGCCACACAGGTTGCAGGGAATGATCGGGAACTGGCGCGCCTGCGCGTACTCGACGATGTCACTCTCGCGCACGTAGGCCAGCGGCCGGATCACCACGTGCTTGCCGTCATCGCTGCGCAGCTTCGGCGGCATGCCCGACAGCTTGGCGTGGTGGAACAGGTTCATGAAGAACGTGGCCACCATGTCGTCGCGGTGGTGGCCCAGCGCGATCTTGGTGAAACCGTGGGTTTCGGCGTAGTTGTACAGCGCGCCGCGACGCAGGCGCGAGCACAGCGAACACATCGTCTTGCCTTCCGGAATGACCCGGCTGACCACCGAATAGGTGTCCTGTTCGATGATGTGGTACGGCACGCCCAGCCCTGCCAGGTACTCCGGCAGCACGTGCTCGGGGAAGTCCGGCTGCTTCTGGTCCAGGTTCACCGCCACCAGCTCGAACGGCACCGGCGCCTTCTTCTGCAGCTGCAGCAGCACGTCCAGCAGGGTGTAGCTGTCCTTGCCGCCGGACAGGCAGACCATGACCTTGTCACCGGCCTCGATCATGCCGAAGTCGGCAATCGCCTCACCGACCTGGCGGCGCAGGCGCTTGGCCAGCTTGTGCTGCTCGCGCTCGGCCACGCGCGGATCGCGGGCGGCGCGCGGCTGGGAACGCGGCAGGGGATCGGGAAGGGAAATCACGGCACTCATGGGTTCCATTCTAACGGCTCGGAGCGGCCACGGCCGGGGGTCGGGATTCCCCTCTCCCGGCAGTCATCATCGCTGTGTATGCTCGGAGGCTGTGGACACTTACAGCCCCGCCGAGATCGTCGAGCACCTCGCCGCCCTGCGCGCCGAGCACCGCCTGCTGGATGAACAGATCACCCGCATGGCCGCCAATGGCGAGGACGAACTGGAAGCCAAGCGCCTGAAGCGGCGCAAGCTGCAGTTGAAGGACTGCATCGCCAGGCTGGAAAGCCTGCAGATTCCCGACGAGCCGGCCTGAGCGGTGGCCCATCCACGCATGGCGTGGATCTACTGCTTCGCCCCTGGTAGATGCCAACCTTGGTTGGCATGCCGTTCGCCGGGCATGGCCATGCCCGGCGCTACCTTCAATCCTGCGGCGCCGGCTCGTCCGGGCGTGCCGCTTCCGGGCTGACCCGTTCGATGGTGTGGCGCAGCTCGCGGCCGAGGATGAACTTGGCGTCCTTGGCCCAGGCATCCAGGCGCTCGTCGAACAGCAGCTTGCTGTTCTCGTCCGGCCACACCAGGCGCAGCTCGCGCAGCTTCTGGATGAAGCCACGGAACAGGGTGCGGTCGAAGAACTCCGGCGCGGCCGGTGCATAGAGCAGGCTCAGACGCTGCGCCGCCTGCTGGCACAGGCTTTCCAGCTCGGCCGCACCCAGCACGCCCGGGCCGTTCTTCACCAGCACCGAAATGGCGATGTAGTAGCGCTCGAATGCCTGCTGCAGTGAATGGCCAATCGCACGCAGGCGGAACACCTCGTCGGTCTGCCCGGTGTTGCGCGCCAGGATTCCACCGTCGTCATCGTTGACGTTCTGCAGCAGACCCTCGCGCACGAACACGTCGATGGTCTGGTCGATGCGCTGGGCGAACTCGTCCTCGCTCCACGGCAGGAACAGTTCGGCCTGCAGGAACGGGTACACCGTGCGACCCAGCTGGACCAGGCCGGTGCGGCTCATGCGGCGGTTGTTCTGGAAGCAGCAGGCCACCCACGACGAGGCGGTGAACAGGTGCAGCACGTTGTTGCGGAAGTAGCTCAGCAGCACCGCGGTATCGCCGCTGACGCTGAGCACATCGCCCAGGGGGTGCTTGACGCGGGTGAGAACGTTGATTTCCTCGGCATGGGCGATGATCCGCTCCGGCGAATGCGGGGTCACCGTCACCCGGTCCGAATACGGCATCTCGACCAGCAGCGTCTTGCACAGCTCGATCTGCGCGATCAGGTCGGCCTCACCCATCGCGTGCTTCGGCGTGGACAGCAGGGCCAGCGCCAGCAGGTTGATCGGGTTGACGTCGGCGGCGCCGTTGATGCGCACCTGGATGCGTTCGGCCAGCGTATCCACCGTGGTCGACAGCCACGCCGGCTTCTCGTCCTCGGACACCGCCTCGCCCTTCCACTCCGGGGCCTTCTCGGCCAGCACGTCGTTCAGCGCGATCGGCTCGCCGAAGTTCACCACCACCTGGCCGTAGTTCTGCTTGAGCACCTTGGGGATGCCCCACAGCAGCGACCAGATCGATTCCTTCTCCTTCGGCCGGCCAGACAGTTCGTCCAGGTAGCTGCCGCCCTCCATCAGCTTCTCGTAGCCGATGTAGATGGGCTGGAACAGCACCGGCTTGCGCGGCTGGCGCAGGAACGCACGCAGCGTCATCGAGATCATGCCGCCCTTGGGCTGCAGCAGGCGGCCGGTACGCGAGCGGCCGCCTTCGACGAAGTACTCCAGCGAGTAGCCGCCGGCCACCAGCTGCGCGACGTACTCACTGAGCACGGCCGAGTACAGCGCGTTGCCGCGGATCGAGCGGCGGATGAAGAACGCACCGCCCTTGCGCAGCAGGGTGCCGACCACCGGCAGGTTCAGGTTGATGCCGGCCACGATGTGCGGCGGCACGATGCCACGGTCGTACAGCAGGTAGGACAGCAGCAGGTAGTCCATGTGGCTGCGGTGGCTGGGCACGTAGACCACTTCGTGGCCCGGCGCGGCGGCCTTGAACTTGTCCAGGTGGTGCACCAGCACGCCCGCATAGATGCGGTTCCACACGTGGCTGAGCATGAAGCTGGCCGAGCGCACCACCGGGCTGGAGTAGTCCGCGGCGATTTCCCAGGCGTAGGCATGCGCCTTCTTCCAGGCGTCGGCCGGCTTCGAGTTGTCGCGCTTGGCCTGCGAGGCGATCGCTTCGCGCACCGGTTCGGCCGCCAGCACCTGGTCCACCAGCAGGCGGCGGGTCGACAGGTCAGGGCCGATCACCGATTCACGGATGCGGCGGAAGTGGGTACGCAGCACGCGCTGCAGCTTGCGTACCGTGCGCTCCGGCTCCAGGCCTTCGTCCACGGTGCTGCGCAGCGAGATCGGCGGGGCGAAGCGGACGATGGTACTGCGGCCGTTGAGCAGCACCGCCAGCAGGCGGCGGAAGCGGCCCACCAGCGCCCAGTTTTCCGAGAACAGCACCGCGAACCAGCCGCTCTGCTTGTCCGGCGCGCGGCCGACGAAGATCGACACCGGCACCAGATGCACGTCCAGGTCATCGCGCACGCGATGGGCCTGCAGCACCTTGGCCAGCGAATCGGAATGGGTCTTGGCGCCGCGCTGCTCAGGGATCAGCGAGTTGCTGGAGCTGCGCCGCGACAGCGCCAGGTAGGCGCGCTTGCGGCCGGTCGGATCACCGGCCAGCGGCACCAGCGGCGACGGCAGCCCAGCCTGGCGGCAGGCCTTGTCCAGGATCAGCGCGTTGGACAGGCCGTAGTCTTCCAGCACATACATGACCGGGCGGCCATCGTTGTACTGGCCCGGGTCTTCCGGCTCGATCTTCAGCGACAGCCACGGCTCGACCAGGCGGCCCAGCAACCGTGCCCACAGCGGGCGGCGGCCGGCCGGACGCGCATGCGCGGGCGGCGGTACCGGGTTCGGGCCGGTACCGGTCGAGGGGGACGCCGGCACCGTATCGGCGGGCGTCGACTGGGATTCTTCGCCGGGGAACGGCAGCGGGTTCTGTTTCGACATCGGCGCCATTATGGCTTAGGCGGCGGCGTTGCCGCTTCCCCACCCTCGGCGGGGGCTTCAACCGGGGCGGGGGCCGCCGCAGCGCGGGCCGCATCGGCCTTGCGCAGCAACGCGTCGGTGTCGGCCAGGGTGCGGGTCAGGTACCAGTGGCCCTCGCGACGGCTCAGCGGTAGCTGCAGGGTCATTTCGCGGCCAGCCAGGTCGTAGTGCAGGCGTACCAGCGCATTGTCACCCTCCACCGAGAGCAGCTCACCGCGCACGCTGCGCAGCGCATCGTCCACGCCCAGCCCGTAGCTGCCCAGCACCGCCTTGAGGGTGTGGATGAACGGCGCGAGCTGCTGCAGGCTGCCTTCCATGCCCGCGGCCTGCATGCCGGCCTCATCCTCGAAGCCGACCTTGCTGGCTGCGCCGACCAGCGCGGCGATGGTGCTGCGCGCGCGGGCGCGGTCACTGATCGGTGCCCCCTGCGCCCAGCTGGCGAGGGTTTCGACGAGGGCGATGTAATGCGCCTGCTGGCCCGGTGTGTAGCCCTTCTGATGGCGCAGGTACTGCACACCGAAGTTGCCCATCGACTGCGCGGCCTGGCGCACGGCACCGGCCTGGCCTGCCAGCTGGCGGTCGAAGCTGCGTTGCAGTTCGGCGCTGGCATTGGGCGCGCGCAGCGCGGCCAGCATCGGCAGCAGCTGGTCACCCAGCGGCAGCTCGGTCAGCGGCCACTGGCTGCGGCCCTCGGCCCAAGCCTGCTGCAGGCGCTGGTACTGGCTCGGCGGTACCGACAGCTTTGCATAGCCGACCAGATCGTCTTCGGCCAGGCGCAGGGCCATCGCCTGCACCGCCGCAACCGGTTCGGCCGCCGGCCTGGCCGGATCGTTGGCCGATTCACGACACGCGGCCACCGCCAGCAGCAGCATGGCTGCCAGCCCCCATCCACGCGCAGACCTTCCTCGCACTGCCACGCTCATGCACTCGGACTCCCCGGACCGGTCCGCATCTTGCGGCCTGCGACGTGACAGCGGCAAGCCGGGACGTCACGGTTTCCGCTGTTGCTTGTGCAAGTCACTGATCAGAATAAAAAAAGAGCCGGGATCACGGGGATCACAGGCTCTTCAAGCCGGCGCGGGGCCGGTGGACAGTGTTGTGGCACATGTCCGGTCCGAGGACCGGATGGCGGCGATCCTACGCTGCCGCTCAAGTTAAGGCAACACTTCACGTAGTGCGCCTTAAACTATTGATTTTATTGATCCACCTGATGATGGGGGTGGAAGCAATGAAATCTACGGCAGGTTTTGCGGCGATTCGGGCACAACCGCTCGGTAGACAGATGCAAAAACGCCATCCCGCGCGGGCCGGGATGGCGTTCGGGCCTGCAGCCTTCGCAACGGAACCTCAGCGCGCACCCAGTGCCGACGCGATTTCCTGCTGGATGGCCCGGGCCGCGGCCTGCGGATCGGTGGCCAGGCGGATCGGACGGCCAACCACGATGGCATCGGCACCATCGGCAAACGCCTGGGCCACGCCAACGGTACGCTTCTGGTCATCGCCGACCGGGCCACCGGGGCGGATGCCCGGGCAGACGATCGAGAAGCCGGCGCCGGTAGCGGCACGGATCGGGCCGGCTTCCTGGCCCGAGGCGATCACGCCATCGATGCCGGCCGCCTGCGCGGCCAGCGCGCGCTCGACCACCACGTCCACCGGCTCACGGTCGATGCCCATCTGCGCCAGGTCCGGGCGGCCCATCGAGGTCAGCACGGTCACCGCCAGCAGACGCATGTCGCCGCTGTTGGCGGCCGCGCAGGCCTCCATCATGGCCGGGTGCCAGCCATGGATGGTGGCGTAGCTGACCGGCCACTGCGAAAGGCGCTTGATCACCGCCGCGGCGGTGGCCGGGATGTCGAAGAACTTCAGGTCGACGAACACGCGCTTGTCGCGGCGGGCCAGCTCGTCCAGCACCTGGAAGTACTCGCCGGAGGCGAGCAGTTCCATGCCGATCTTGTAGAACGCCACGCTGTCGCCGAGGCGGTCGACCCACTCAAGCGCCTGCACGCGGTCAGGCACGTCCAGCGCGAAGATCAGGCGCTCGTCGTCGCGCAGCGGCAGCGGCGCGCGGTTCATGGTGCGTAGTCCAGGGCGGCGCGCTTGGCGTCGTGGCGGGCCTGGCGCGACTGGCTGTAGTCGTTGTTGAACTGCGCCGGCTCGAAGCCGCCGTAGGTCGGGTTCGGCAGCATCCACCAGCGCTCGCCGAACCAGTCGTGGTACTGCTGCAGCAGCGCGTCACGGCCGTCGTTGGTGTTGGCGGTCACTTCGACGAAATCGCCCAGCTGGTCGCCGAACTGCATCAGCACGCGGTACTTCTGCCCGGCCAGGCGGCGGCGGCAGTTCTTCTCGCTGCCGGCCTGCTCGCAGCCTTCGACCACGGTGCCCAGGCCCAGGAACACGCTGTCGTCGGCCACCGGCAGGCCCTGCTCGCGCAGGTTGGCCAGGGTCGCGTCCTTCAGGTGCACGGCGCGGTTGGAGATGTACAGCAGGGTCACGCCCTTGGCGTTGGCGGCCTTGGCGAAATCGACCACGCCCGGGATCGCCTTGGCCTTCTTTTCGGCCACCCACTGGTCCCAGCTCAACTCATCGTATTCCTTGCCGTCGCGCACCAGGCGCGCCTGGTAGGGCGAGTTGTCCAGCACGGTCTCGTCCACGTCCAGCACCACGGCCGGCTTCAGGCCCTTGGCCTCGTTGCCGCGTTCTTCCGGCACCAGCGCATCCCAGTGGGCTTCCTTCAGCGCGGCGTCCAGGTGGTCGGCGGCGGCGCGGTAGGTCTGCTCGGTGATCGCCCTGTACTCCTGCGCACGCTGCATCCACAGCACTGCATTGAGGTTGTCATTGGCAGTGGGATCGAGCGCGCCGTCCGCCTTGGCAGCGGCGGCCGGGGCCTCCGGTGCAGCGGCTTCAGCGGCAGGCGCATCCACGCGCTTGCAGGCAGACAGGCCCAGCGCCGCAGTGGCGAGCAGGGTCAGGGACAGGGAAACGGGACGACGCATGGATTCACCGGCAATCAGATATACCGGCGCATTTTACCGGCAAAGGCGGTCCCGGGACGGCTATGCTTGGCGGTTGACCCGTTGCCCTTCCGGAGGCCGCCATGACCGATTCCACCCAGACCCCCGACGTCCCCCTGCTCGACGCCGTGCAGGCCCGCCTGCTGGGCTGCCTGGTGGAGAAGGAGGCGACCACCCCGGACACCTATCCGCTGACCGTCAATGCCGCCCAATCGGCCGCCAACCAGAAGACCGCCCGCGAGCCGGTGATGAACGTCGATGCCGGCAGCGTGCAACATGCGCTGCGCCAGCTGGAGGCGCTGGGCCTGGCCCGCCAGCACTTCTCCTCGCGCGCGGACCGCTACGAGCACCGCCTGCAGGCCGCGCTGGACCTGACCCGGCAGCAGACCGTGCTGCTGGCGCTGCTGCTGCTGCGTGGGCCGCAGACCCTGGGCGAACTGATCACGCGCAGCGAACGCCTGCACCGCTTCGCCGACACCGACGAGGCCCGCCACGCCATCGATCGCCTGCAGCAGCGCGCGCTGCTGGTGGTGCTGCCGCGCGCCAGCGGCCAGCGCGAAGACCGCTACATGCACCTGCTGTGCGGCGAAGTGGACGGCGCGGCGCTGGCGGCGAAGTACGCCAGCAGCGGCGGTGGCAGCAGCGATGCGGCCGACCCGGGCCTGGCCGAGCGCGTGGCCCAGCTGGAAGCGGCGGTGGCCGAACTGCAGGCACAGTTGGCCGAACTGCGCGGTTGAGGGGGTGGGTGCCGACCGTTGGTCGGCACTGCATCTGAATAGTGCCGACCAACGGTCGGCACCTACCATCAGCCGCTACTGTGCCGGCCAGCAGTCGGCACCTACCAACATCAAGGGTCAGACCTGCGCCGCACCGGGCGTTGCATACAACCGGCTCGGGCTGTCCACGCCCGGCAACTGGATCACCCCGCGCGTCTGCATACCCAGGCCCTGCAGGATCTTCCCGGACACCACGTTGTCCAGATCGGTGATGCCATACAGATCGTGCAGGCCCAGCGCTCCACGCGCATGCGCGAACACCGCGCGTGCCGCCTCACCGGCATAGCCCTGCCCGGCGAATTCCGACAGCACCGCATAGCCGATGTCCGGCCCCGGCAGGCCATCCCGCCGCACCAGCCCGGCGTTGCCCAGCCAGGCACCATCGGACAACCGCTCGATGGCATACATGCCGAAGCCATTCAACGCATAGCTGTGCAGCACCCGCAGCGCAATGTACTCGCGTGCCTGTTCTTCGTCGCGCACGTTGCGGTCGCCGATGAAGCGCACGAAGCCTGGATCATTGAGCAATGCCAGCATCGGCGCAGCATCCCGGTCTGGTTCCAGGCGGCGCAGCCGCAGGCGTTCGCTTTCGATGGGATGCATGGGTGGGCTCCGGAAGGAATACCTCGATTTTGCAACGCCAGCGCCCGCCGTGCAGCACGCTCAGGCCACGTGGGCCACTACGATGCCCAGCCTAGCCACATGCCCCGTCACGCTGGCCGAACAGGATCGGCCAGTAGCGCACGCACAGGCGATGGACGCATGCGGCGATCAGGCAGAACCCCATGCCCATCAGCGCCAACAGCAGCGGTGCGCCCCAGCGCAATCCCGGGTGCTGGATACGAGCCTTGGAAGGCATGCCGCCGGGATATAGCACCTGTACCTGTTCGCCGACCACGTACAGTGGTGCCCCGGTAGCAAAGGACGCGGTGAACTGAATCATCTGCCCCTGTGCGGTCTGGAACCTCACCACCGGGCGATGCAGGGTGATGTCACGTGCGGGCATCCCCTCCATTTCCGACCGGGCATCCTCTGCCTGGACGGCCACCACCGTTCCGGTTACGGAAACGGCCTTGCTCGCGAAACGCTGGACGTCCACGAACAGCCAGGCGGCGGCCAGAAGGATCAGCAGGCCCACGGCAAAGAAAAACAGCAAAAAACATCTGAGGAGGGTGGGCATGGTGCTGGCCGGGTTGATCGATCAGCGTGCAGGTGCTGGCGCTGATCGAATGAAGGAGATATCGACATGGTAGTAGCGCGGTTTGCCCGGCATGACATGGACATCCAGTTCACGCCCACTCACCTGTGCACGGGGATCGGCCCAGAGATACGCACTGTGGAAGACATGCCATCGAGTGGTTTCAGGATCGCGCCAGGCGCAGACGATGACGAACGGATGCCTTCCCCCCGAAAATACTCCGCGATCGCGCTTGATCGCCCGGACCTTGGCTTGCACCCGTGTCCCGTGGCGAAGGAGCTGCCTGCGCCGCCATGCCCTCGCCGCCTGCGGCAGGTGCAGAATTCCCACCCCCAGCAAGAATGGGCCGCCGGTCACTCCCAGTATGACGCTCAGGCCCCAGGGTGATGAGAGCGAACGCACCAGGGCCTTGTCCGGGCGGTCCGGCAGGTACAGCACATCTACATGATCGCCCGTCATGTAGGCACGATGGCGGGTACGACCTGCGAAGAACCGCATCACTTGCCCGCTGCTGGTAGTGAAGTCCACCCAGTACAGGAACTTCACCCCTGAAGTGCGCGAACCACCGCGATCAACGCTGACGGCATCCACATGGGTGATCCTGCCATCGGCAATGACCGCCGCATCGAGGAAGCGCCTGGCCCCAACGTAGGCCAGAAGCGCTGAAACAAGCAGGACCAGGCCCAGCCCGAGGAAGGTACGGGTGAGAACAGCAGGGATATCGTTGGACACGATGAAAGACACGGCGCGCACTTCGGGTGCGCTCACACTAGGCCTTAACCCGATGCAGGCTCAAGGCCAGAAGCGTCAATCGGACGGATTGGAATACCACTTTAGTGGCTTTCCGATCCTCAATCGAACAGCGCCTCGATCGCGGCCAACCCCGCCGTCGCGCGCTCCTTCTTCCGCGCCGCATCCGCCACCGGGTCCGCGCCATCGCGCTGGATCTCCTCGGCCGGAATCTCCTCGAAGAACCGGCTTGGCTTCAACCGCACATGCTCGCCGAACTTGCGGGTGAGCTTGCTGTAACTCATCCACAGCTGGATCTTGGCGCGGGTGATGCCCACGTACAGCAGGCGACGTTCTTCCTGCAGGTTGCCCTCGTCCAGGCTGACCTGGTGCGGCAGCACGCCGTCCTCGCAGCCGACGATGAACACATACGGGAACTCCAGGCCCTTGGAGGCGTGCATGGTCATCATGCGCACCTGATTGCCCCCCTCGTCCTTGTCGCTGCGCGACAGCAGCGCCAGCTGCCCGGCCAGGTCGGCGGCGGTGGCGCCACGCGGGCCGCCCTCGAACCACTGCGCCAGCTCCTCGATGTTGTTGGCACGGCGCTGATAGCTGGCCTCTTCCTTGGCCTGCTGGCGCAGTTCACTGAGCAGGCCCGATTCCTTGGCCACCTTGCGGATCATGTCGCCGGACGTCACCTGGCGCATCTGCGCCCGCAGGTCGCGCAGGATGTCGGTGAAGCGCGCCAGGCTGTTGGCCGCGCGCGGCGGCAACTGCTGCAGGGCGCCGATGGTCTCGGCCACATGCGCCATCGGCATGTCCTTTTCCTGCGCCAGCTCGGCCAGCCTGGCCAGCGTACCGGCACCCACATCGCGCTTGGGCGACTGCACCGCCCGCATGAACGCGGTGTCGTCGTCCGGGTTCACCAGCAGGCGCAGCCAGGCCAGCGTGTCCTTCACTTCCTGGCGTTCCAGGAACATGGTGCCGCCGGTCAGGTGGTAGGGAATGCGCAGCAGCTGCATCGCCTTTTCCAGCGGGCGCGACTGGAAGTTGCCACGGAACAGGATGCAGAAATCACTCCACGGCACGTTGCGCGACTGCGCCACGAAGGCGATTTCGGCGGCGACCTTTTCCGCTTCGTGTTCGCTGTTGCGGCATTCCCACACGCGGATGCGTTCGCCGTCGGCCTGGTCGCTCCACAGCTTCTTCAGGTGCTCATGCGGATTGTTGGCGATCAGCGCGTTGGCGGCGCGCAGCACGCGGTTGGAGCAGCGGTAGTTCTGCTCCAGCTTGATGATTTCCAGCGCGGGGTAGTCACGCCCCATCTGCTGCAGGTTTTCCGGGTTGGCACCACGCCAGGCGTAGATCGACTGATCGTCATCGCCCACGCAGGTGAAGTTGCCCTTCTCACCGGCCAGCTGCTTGAGCAGGCGGTACTGCGCGTCGTTGGTGTCCTGGCATTCGTCCACCAGCAGGTAGCCGATGCGCTCACGCCAGGCCAGCGCGATCTCCGGATTTTCCTCCAGGATCTGCACCGGCAAACGGATCAGGTCATCGAAGTCGACCGCGTTGAACGCCGTCAGGCGCAGCTGGTAACGCTCGTAGACACTGGCCGCTTCTTTCTCGCGGTTGCTGCGCGCGGCGGCCATCGCCTGTTCGGGCGACAGGCCGGCGTTCTTGGCGCGCGACACCAGGTTCTTCATGTCCTCGATGTCGTCGGGCTTGGCCCCATACATCAGGTCCTTGATCTGCGCAGCGGCATCGTCGGCATCGAAGATCGAGAATCCACGCTTCAGGCCCACGGCGGCGTGCTCGATCTGCAGGAACTTCAGGCCCAGGGCGTGGAAGGTGCAGATGGTCACCTCGTCGGCATCCTGCTCGCGCAGGCGCTTGGCGACGCGCTCGCGCATTTCCTTGGCCGACTTGTTGGTGAAGGTGATCGCCGCAATGCGGCGCGCGGGATAGCGCCCGCAGCCGATAAGGTGAGCGATCTTCTCGACGATCACGCGCGTCTTGCCACTGCCTGCACCGGCGAGCACCAGCAGGGGGCCCTCGATGTGCAGGACGGCGGCGGCTTGGGGAGGATTGAGACCGTGCATTGGAGGGGGATTGTAGCGGGCCCGGGTGACGGCCACAGCCGCCGGCCGATGGGGATGCTGAACGGCTTCGGCGTGCCGGGGCAGCGGCGTACAATCGGCCGATGGCCAAGCTCTATTTCTACTATTCGGCGATGAACGCCGGCAAGACCACCACCCTGCTGCAGAGCGCTCACAACTACCGCGAGCGCGGCATGCGGGTGGCGATCCTGACCCCGCGCCTGGACGATCGTGCCGGCGCCGGCGTGGTCGCCTCGCGGATCGGCCTGCGCGCCGAGGGCATGGCCTTCGATCGTGACACCGACCTGCAACGCTGGGTCGAGCAGGACCTGGCGACGAACGGGCCGATGGGCTGTGTGCTGGTGGACGAGGCGCAGTTCCTGACCCGCGCCCAGGTCTGGCAGCTCAGCGAGGTGGTCGACCAGCTGCGCATTCCGGTGCTGTGCTACGGCCTGCGCACCGACTTCCGCGGCGAGCTGTTCGAAGGCAGCCAGTACCTGCTGGCCTGGGCCGACGAGATGCAGGAGATCAAGACCATCTGCCACAGCGGCAAGAAGGCGACGATGACCGTGCGCGTGGACGAGCATGGCCACGCGGTACAGGACGGCCCGCAGGTGGAGATCGGCGGCAACGACCGCTACGTGTCGGTCAGCCGCGCCGAGTTCAAGAAGATCACCCGCGGTGAAGGGCGTATCGATCCGGCGCAGGCCCCGCTGCCGTTGTAGCAGGCGCGCCGGTGCGCCATGACCTCCAGCGGTTTACAAGCAAGCGCTGTCGCGCCTAGGCTGCGGCACTCCTGCTGCCGAACTGGAAGTCCGACATGCGTTCCGCCCTCCTGCTGCTGCCGCTGCTGCTCCTGCTGCCTCCGCTGGTGATCGCGGCCGAACGCCCGTCCGGTGAAGACGATGCGGCGGTGATCGGCGCCGGTTTCATGGACAGCCACCCGGACATGATGTACCGGCAATGGGGCGTCAACGCGCTGCGTCGCAACGATGTCAACGGCGCGATGGACAACTTCCGGCTGGCCGCGCGGTACGCGGACAAGCCTGCCCAGGGCTACCTCGGCGAGATGTACTGGTACGGGGTAGAGCAGCCGCGCAATCCGGTCATGGCTTATGCCTGGATGGAGGTGGCCGCCGAACGTGGCTATCCGTTGTTCGTCGAGCTGCGCAACGAGTACTGGGCCACGCTGCCGCTGGAGCAGCATGATGCGGCGCGTGCGCAGGCAAGCGCGCTGCGCGCCGAGTATGGCGACGAGGTCGCGCGCCCACGCATGGCCGAAGTGCTCAGAAAGGGGCGCCGCGAGATGACCGGCAGCCGCGTCGGCTCAATGTCCAACAACGTCGACATCGTGTACATGGACGGCGGAATCTCCCGCACCATCAAGGCTGACCGTCTGTACGACCCCAAGTACTGGGATCCGAAGCAGTACGAGCGCTGGCAGGACGAAACCTGGATGAAGATCCGCCGGGGCACGGTGGAAGTGGGTGTGCCGACCCAGTCGCACGCCACCGACAGCAAGCCTTGAAGCAACGGTGCCAGCGTGTGGCCGGCACCGAGCCGCATCCGTTCAGTACAGCGTGCGCTCCGTCGCGCCCGCCGGCGGCGGGGTGTACTGGTACAGCCAGGTCTCGGTGAGGGTCTTGCCGCCACTGCGCAGGAACAGGCGGATGTCGATCTGCTCGGTGCTGCCTTCCGGCGGCACCAGGTCGAACATCGCGCGGTAGCCGTTGATCTCGCGCAGCGGGCGCGCCGACACGATCTCGACCCGGCCACGGTTGGCTTCAACCACCGCCTCGACCTCACCCTTGTCGATCAGCCCGGCCAGTTCGCCGCCTTCGAAGTCCACCGCAAAGCGCCAGCTGAAGTACTCGCGCTTCTTGCCGACCACGCCGCCCAGGCCGGTGCGGCTGGCCACGCAGTGCGCCAGCGGCGGCCGTGCCGGCGGTTCGGCGCCCCAGTACAGGCGATAGCCGACCAGCAGCTCCTGGCCCGGCTGCGGCTTTTCCTTCGGGTTCCAGAACGCCACGATGTTGTCGAAGGTCTCGTCCACGGTGGGAATCTCCACCAGCTGCACCGAACCCTCGCCCCACTCGCCCTTCGGCTCCACCCACAGGCACGGGCGCTTCTCGTAAAACACGCCGTCGTCCTGGTAGTGGTCGAAGTTGCGGTCGCGCTGCAGCAGGCCGAAACCGCGCGGATTGCGGTCCACGAACATGTTGAAGCGCAGGTTGCGCGGGTTCAGCAGCGGCCGCCAGATCCATTCGCCGGCACCGGTCCACAGCGACAGGCCGTCGGTGTCGTGGATCTCCGGGCGCCAGTCCCACGCCATGCGGCGGTCGTTCTCGCCCACCTGGTACATGCTGGTGCACGGGGCGATGCCCAACCGCTCGATCGCCTTGCGCGGGTACAGCGCACTGTCGATGTCCATCAGCAGCACGTCGCCGTTGGTGATCGCGAAGCGATAGGCGCCGGCAACGCTGGGCGAATCCAGCAGGCCGTAGACCACGATCGTTTCCGAATCGGCCGACGGCTGTTCCAGGTAGTAGGCGATGAAGTCCGGGAATTCCTCCGGCTTGCCCATGCCGGTGTCGATCGCCAGGCCACGCGCCGACTGACCGTACTGGCCCTCCTTGCCAACGGCGCGGAAGTAGCTGGCGCCGAGGAAGGCGGCGAAGTCGCGGTCGGTGTCCTTGCGCGTGTTCAGGCGGAACCCGGCGAAGCCCAGATCGGCCGGCAGCTCGCCGTCCTTGATCCCGCTCTTGCCGTAGTTGAACGCCGCGCCGTCATAGGCCAGCTCCTGCGCCTTGCCGTCGACCACGTCGAACATGCGCACCGGCGAGTGGAAGTACAGGCCCAGATGGAAGAACTTGGCCTGGAACTTGCCCGGCTGGTCGGCCCACAGCGCATGGTCCTGGCGGTAACCGATCGACTGGTACTGGTCCCAGTCCAGGCCTTCCAGGCGGCCCGGCAGCACCCGCTTGTGGCTCTTGTAGGGCGCCTGCGCCAGCGCGCGCGCCTGGCCCTTCAGGGTGGCGAAGTCGAACGGCTGCGGCTGGCCGAGGCGGCGCAGGCCCATCTGGCCGCTCCTGCTGGCCGCGCACGCGGGCAGGGACGGCAGGCCGAATGCAGCCAGGGCGAGGGAGGCATTGCGGATGAAGTCGCGTCGTTGCATGCAGGCGCGTCAGGCACAGAGGGAAGGTCGGCCATCATAGGCAGACAAACGTTAACGGGCAGCGGAGACGTCCCCTGCCCGTTCAGCTGCCGCTGGCCGCCCGGCTCAGCGCTGGCAGTGGCTGCACCAGACACTGGCGCGCTGGCCGATGGTGGCGTGCTTCAGCGCGCGGCCACAGTTCGGGCACGGCAGGCCATCGCGGCCGTATACCAGCAGCTCCTGCTCGAAGTAGCCCGGCGCGCCATCCGGGCTGATGAAGTCGCGCAGCGTGGTGCCACCACGGGTGATGGCGTAGCCGAGGATCTCCTTCACCGCGTCGGCCAGCCGCTGGTAGCGCTCGCGCGAGACCTTCCCGGCCTCGCGCAGCGGGCTGATACCGGCCTTGAACAGGCTTTCGGCGGCGTAGATGTTGCCCACGCCCACCACCACCGCCTGGTCCATCAGGAAGGTTTTCACCGGCGCACTGCGGCCCCGGCTGCGGGCGAACAGGTAGTCGCCGTCAAACACGTCGTCCAGCGGTTCCGGGCCCAGCCCCTGCAGCAGCGGGTGGACTTCGCCGGCCGGCTGCCAGAGCAGGCTGCCGAAGCGGCGCGGGTCGTTGAAGCGCAGCAGGCGGCCGTTGTCCAGGCTGATGTCGACGTGGTCGTGGGCGCGCAGCGGGGTATCGCCCGGCAGCACGCGCAGGCTGCCGGACATGCCCAGGTGCAGCACCGCGCTGCCGACGGCGGTGTCCAGCAGCAGGTACTTGGCGCGGCGACGGATCTCCTCGATGCGCTGGCCCGGCAGCAGCTCGGCCACTTCCGGCGGAATCGGCCAGCGCAGATCGGCCCGGCGCAGGATCACGCCATGCACGCGCCGACCCTGCAGGTGCGGCGCCAGGCCGCGGCGGGTGGTTTCGACTTCGGGCAGTTCAGGCATGCGGTGATTCTACGCCGGGCCATGCGAAGCCGCCGGGCATGGCACCGGCGACGGTGCAGAGTCAGCGTGGCGGCGCCGCCAGTTCACGGGCATCCAGGACGCCATCACCGTTGGCATCCTGCGTGTGGAAGCGCTTCACGATCACCTGCCGCTGCTGCTCGCGGCTGATCGCCCTGCCCTTGCCACCGGGCAGCTCCTCGGCCGTCAGCACGCCATCACCATTGCGGTCCATGCGGTCGAAGGCATACAGCATCCACTGCACGTACTCGGATTCACTTACCCGGCCGTCGCCATCGCTGTCCATCCGCTGCAGATAGCTGGCGGTATCGGTGACCTGGGCCAGCGCCGCACCCGGCAACAGCGCCACCAGCAGAAGTCGGTACCTTGCCCTCACGCGCCCACCAGGCTGTAGCCCTTCAATCGCGCGGCGTAGGCCTGCAGCGCGGCGATGCCACTTTCCTCGGCCTCGTGGCACCAGGCCTGCAGCTGATGCAGGCGCTCGGCCGCATCGTGGCCGCGCGCTTCCAGCAGCGCGGCCAGGCGCCCCCGGTACTCGACCAGGGTGCGGATGCGCGGGCGCTGTGCCACCCATGCGCTGAGCTGGGCACGACTGTCCGGCTTCAACCAGCGACCGTCGTTGACCAGGCCACGGCGCAGCCGGCGCGGCAGCAGGCGGCGCAGCTTGGCCCCGGCCTGTGCCGCTTCCTCGCGCAGGGCCGGCATGAACACGTTGCGCTGGTAGTCGGTCATCGCCTGGAAGCGGTGCGACAGCAGCGCCTTCAGGGTTTCGGCATCGGGCACCGCGATGTTCGGGCGTACGTCCATGGCCGGTGCAACGCGAAGCACCTTGGCCAGGCGCAGCGCCTGCAGCAGGCGGATCGCACTCCAGCCAATGTCGAACTCCCAGCGCCGCATCGCGAAGCGCGCCGAGCTGGGGAAGGCATGGTGATTGTTGTGCAGCTCCTCGCCACCGATCCAGAACCCCCACGGCGTGAGATTGGTGGAGGTATCGGCGGACTCGTAGTTGCGGTAGCCCCACCAGTGGCCCAGGCCATTGACCACGCCGGCTGCCCATAACGGGATCCACGCCATCTGGACCGCCCACAGGGCCACGCCGGGCAGGCCAAACAACACGGTATTGATCGCGAACAACAGCACCGGCCCCAGCGTGGCATGCGGGGTATACAGGCGGCGCTCGATCGCATCATCCGGGGTGCCGCGCCCGTACTGCTCGATGTCCGCGCGCTGGCCGCGCGCTTCGCGGTACAGCTCCACGCCATGCCAGAACACCTTGCCGATGCCACGGGTGACCGGGCTGTGCGGGTCGTCCTCGGTCTCCACCTTGGCGTGGTGCTTGCGGTGGATGGCCACCCATTCGCGGGTGATCATCGAGGTGGTCAGCCACAGCCAGAAGCGGAACACATGGGCCAGCGCCGGGTGGAAGTCGACCCCGCGATGGGCCTGGCTGCGATGCAGGTACAGGGTCACCGAGAAGATGGTGATCTGGGTGAAGACCAGCAGCACCGCCAGCATCGCCCACCCGCCCAGGCCGAGCACACCACCGGTCAACAGGGACATCAGGGCATCAGGCATGGCAGCGCTCCGGATCGACGCGGGGATGGCAGACATCATGGGCGCTTGCGTTGCAAACTGCATCCCTGCGGCGGTGCTTCGCATCGCCATCCGTGGCACCGTTCACAGTTGGGGACCTGAGTTGTCGAGCCTTGATCCACGCGCCAGCACCATGACTGCGGCCCCGCCCATCGCGGAGCTGCCCCCCTTGATCGAACTGGACCGCGCCACCGTGGTGCGCGGCCAGGTGAAGGTGCTGCACGGGCTCAGCCTGCGCATTGCACAGGGCCAGCACACCGCCCTGCTCGGCCCCAACGGCTGCGGCAAGTCGACCTTCATCAAACTGATCACCCGCGAGCTGTACCCGCTGGCGCAGGGCGACGGCTCGGTGGCAGTGAAGGTGCTGGGCCAGAACCGCTGGCAGGTGGACCGGCTGCGCTCGCAGCTGGGCATCGTCACCGGCGACCTCAGCAGCAACCTGGCCGACATGCCGGGGCTGACCGTGGAACAGGCCGTGCTGTCCGGCTTCTTTGCCAGCTACGTGGTGCCCGCCTTCCGCGAGGTGACCGCCGACATGCGTGCACGCGTCGGCGAGACACTGGCGATGACCGGCGCGCTGTCCCTGCGCGAGCGTGCCTACGCCGAGCTGTCGGCCGGCGAGACCCGCCGCGTGCTGATCGCGCGCGCGCTGGTCAATCGGCCACAGGCACTGCTGCTGGACGAACCGTCCACCGGGCTGGACCTGGTCGCCCGCGAACAGCTGGTGGCGACCATGCGGGTACTGGCCCAGCAGGGCATCACCCTGGTGCTGGTGACCCACCACATCGAAGAGATCATTCCCGAAATCGAGCGGGTGGTGCTGCTGCGCGATGGCCGTGTGCTGGCCGATGGCACCCGCGCCGAGCTGCTGCGCAACGAACCGCTGTCGGCGGTGTTCGGTGGCGCGATCACCGTATGCGAGCAGGAAGGCCGGCTGACCGCGTACGCGGGATAATCGACATGCCACTGTAGAGCCGAGCATAGGCTCGGCTCTACAGAAAACGGTACAGCGGGCCGGAACCCGGCCCGCTGCACCCTTGCTCAGAACTTCAACGCCAGCGCGCGCGACTCGATCGGTGCCATCCGGCTCTGGTCCTGCAGCTGCAGGTCGCGCAGCTCGTACGGCGCACCAAAACCAGCCGGCAATGCGGCCTGGCCGAACGGCAGCACCAGCTGGCCTGCGCCCGGGCCATCGAACCACGCCGCCGCGTGCGCCTGTGCAACCGGCTTCAGCTGGCCATCGCGGGCAGTGGCATACAGCGTGCCACGCGCCTCGTAGCGGCCCGCTGCAGCCACCTGCAGCGGCAGCGCCACCTGGCGGCTGGCCGGGTCCGATACCGCCTGGCCACTGAAGCGCGCGGTCGGCCGTGCCACCGCGAAGGCCACCTTGCCATCGCGCAGCACGCCATCGGCCTGGGCGAACACCTGCAGTTCCCACAGCCCCTGCACGGTGCCGACGTCGGCCGGGATCCGCACCTGCGCGCGCAGGCTGCCATCAGTGGTGCGCAGCAACCGCTGCGGCCAGCTGCGTCCATCCGGTGCGACCAGCAGGGCTTCACCGCCCAGGCTGCCGCGGCGCGAGGCCATCTGCGCGGTGGTGGCACCGTCTTCCAGCAAGCGTGCCTGCAGCTGCACGTTGCCACCGGCCAGCACCTGCGCCTGGTTGGCCTGCACTTCCAGCCGCAGCGGGCTGTTCGGCTCCAGCACCTGCACCACGTAGCGGCCCTGTGCCTGCGTGCTCTGCAGCGTGTACGCACCGGCCGCACTGGTCGCGCCGGTGCGCAGCATGCTGCTGCCATCGCTCACCGGCATGCCGGCCTGCTGCAGCGCGCGCGCGTCGACACTGCGCGCCACGCTGCTGCGGCCGGCCGGGTCGCGCACCTGCAACGTGTTGGCCGGCACTGCACGCGCGCCTTCGGCCGGACTCAGCTGGATCACCGCATCGGCAGCGGTCAGCGGCAAGTCCACGCCGCGCTGCAGCTGCGTACCATCGACCTGCTGCCAGTAGCTGCGGCTGACCGAGGCATACGGCGTGGCCGCCTGCAGCGGTTGTGCCGGGTCCAGCGCCCAGGCAAAGGACAACGGCGCGTGTTCGCTTTCATCGGCGGGCAGCGGCGCGGCCACCAGGGCGGCAGGCACCTGATCGCCTGCACGGGCGGCCTGCAGCAGCTGCGCGGCCTGCGCTGCGGGAAGGGACAGCACTGCCAGGACGGCGCCGGCCAGCAGGGTGGAATGAATCGTCATGGTCGTCTCCCTCACTGGGTCAGGTCGTTGCGCAGCAGGGTGCCGAGGCCGAAGCACTCGCGGCGACTCTGGTTGTGGCTGAGCGGTTCCGCGCCCTGGGTACGCGCCTTGTCGGTGAACCAGGTGGTGCCGGCGGCCTTCTGGCTGCTGCACTCCAGGAAGCCATCGGAGCAGGACGACAGCCAGTTCTGGGTGAACTCCAGGCCGACATTGGCGGCGTAGCCACCGCAGTAGCTGTTGCTGTCCCACACCGCCGATTCCACGTCGCTGCCGACCACCGCACGGAACGGCTTGGGCAGGGCGGGACGGCCTGCGGTGCCGTACAGGTTCTGCGCATTGTAGGTAGCCATGCTCGCCACCTGCTGCTGGCGCACCGCGTCGTTCTTGTAGCCCAGCAGCCAGCCCAGCGAGGTTTCGAAGGTGTTGCCGTTGAGCACCGCATCGGCCAGCGGCGTGCCGGCCGAGGACGGCGCCAGCGCGGTGACCTTGCGCACCGTGCGGATGATCTTCGGGTAGCGGCTGTCGTAGGTCGGGTTGGACAGGATCCAGCGCACCACGTTGCCGCCGTTGGAATGGGTGATCACCACCAGCTGGGTGATGCCGCGGCTGTCGATGAAGCGGGTCAGCTGGTTGGCCAGGCAGCCGGCGGCCTCCGGCTTCCACATGTACTGGGTGAAGTCGCAGTTGATGACCACATAGTTGCTGCTGTTCGGCAGGCCCTGGCGCACGGTGTCGATGATGGCCGGCTGCCAGTAGTCCTGGGTGGCGTTGGTCTGCGCGCCGGTGCCATGCACGAAGGCCACGCCGACCACGTCGGCGGCCTGCGCCGGCGTTGCTGCCAGCCCGAGGAGCAGGGCCAGGACGGTACTTCCTGTTGCGGTGCTGCGCATCGCTTCTCTCCCTCTGTCTGCGGATCCCCCCGACCCGGCTGGAACTGACGGCTCCTGGTGCGTGCCGTTGTGCCGATGCTCGCGGCGCAGTCGCGTGAAAGTCCGTGCGCTGCGCCCGGATTCAGAAGACTGACGTCACTTGATGACGCTTTTGATACTGCTGCGATGACCATGCCGGGTCTGGCCATATGACCGATGGCCACTGCGGTGTCGTATTCGGGCTGCGATCATGGCGCGTTGTTTTTCTCTCCCGGAGCCTGTCCATGTCGCTGATTTCCCACCCTGCCCGCCCGCTGCTCGGCCTTGCCGTCATCGCGGCCCTGGCCGGTTGTGCCGCCACCGTCGCCAAGCCGACCGCCGTCGAAGCCAACACCACCACCAAGGCGGTGGGCTATCTGGACAAGAGCGCGGTACCGGCCAGCCTCGACCTGGTGCCGGCACCGCCGGTGGCCGGTTCGGCCGCCCTCGCCCTGGACGAACAGGTCAGCCGTGAAGCCCGCGCGCTGCGTGGCAGCCCGCGCTTCGCCCAGGCCGGTGTCGATGCGGAACTCGGCTTCCCCGAAGGCGCCAACCACTTCTCCTGCGCCGCCGACATCGACATCGATGCGGTGAAGACACCGGCGCTGTACCGACTGCTGGAGCGCAGCCGGATCGACGCCAGCGCGGCGACCAAGGCTGCCAAGAATCACTACCAGCGCCCGCGCCCATTCATGGTCAATGGTGAGCCGACCTGCTCGCCGAAGGACGAGGACGGCCTGCGCAAGAACGGCTCCTACCCCTCTGGCCACACCTCGATCGGCTGGGCCTGGGCCCTGATCCTGTCGGAGATCGCACCGGATCGCGCCGATGCCATCCAGGCGCGCGGCCGCAACTACGGCGAGAGCCGCCTGGTGTGCAACGTGCACTGGCAGAGCGACATCCTCGAAGGCCGCTTCATGGGCGCCGCCGCCGTGGCCCGCCTGCACGACAACGCTGCGTTCAACAAGGACCTGCTGGCCGCACGCAAGGAGATCGAAGCGGCGCGCAAGGCTGGTCGGCACTCCAGCCGCGACTGCGCCACCGAGAATGCGGTGCTGAAGGTGCGCCCGCAGAGCGCGCTGTAAGCCACGCCTCTGTAGAGCCGAGCCATGCTCGGCTCTACAGGAAGCAGGAAACAGAAGGGCCGGCATTGCGCCGGCCCTTCTTCATTGCATTACCGCAGTCACCGCATCAGAACTTCGCGGTGAACTCCACGCCCCAGGTCCGCGGCTCGTTGAGGAAGCCGGTCAGGTTGTTGAAGTCGATTGCACCGACCACGCGGGTCTGGTTGGTCAGGTTGCGGCCGAACACAGCCACGTCGTACTGGCCGTAATCCCAGTTGTAGCCCAGGCGCAGGCCACCTTCCAGCGAACTACGGCCGCGGAATTCCGGCGACTCGTAGATGAAGAAGTTCACCGCACTGCGGTAGGCCCAGTCGGTGTAGGCGTACAGCTCGCTGCCGTCGCTGAGCGGGAAGCCCACGCGCAGGGTGGCGTTGTGGATCCACTTCGGCGCCTGCGGCAGCGGGTTGCCGTTGACCAGCGCATAGGGCTTGCCGCCGATCATAGTGATCGGGTCGGTAACAGTGCAGCCACCACCACAGACCGCCACCGCCAGATCCTTGTCCTTGATCTCGGTGTCGTTGTAGCTGCTGCCGAAGGTCAGCAGGACGTTGTCGGCCAGGTAGGCTTCCAGGTCCAGTTCCACGCCCTGGCCGATGGTCTTGTCGGCGTTGAGCAGGGTGGCGGTGTTGTTGGTGCCACCCACGGCGATCAGCTGCTGGCCGTCAACGTTGTAGCGGAACACGCTCAGGCCCAGGCGCGCGCGGCGCTCGAACAGGTCGGCCTTGATGCCGGCTTCATACGAGATGACCTTCTCCGAATCGGCCTGCGAAACGCCGCCGAACGCCAAGCGGCCCTGGATCGACGGCGCACGAAAGCCCTTGGCGACGCGGGCGTAGGCGTTGATGTCGTCAGTCAGCTTGTACACACCGCTGACATCCCAGCTGACGTCATTGACGTCGGTGTTGGCCAGATACGGGCCGCTGACCGGGGTGCCGAACGGCACGGCCTGCAGCACCCGGGCGGTGAAGTCCTTCTTGTCCTGGGTATAGCGCACGCCACCGCGCAGCTTGAAGCGGTCGGTGACGTCGAAATCGCCCGAGGCGAACACCGCCCACGCCTTGTTGCGCTGGCTCTGCACGGCATGTCCGGTCTGCGGGTTGCCGGGCTTCAGCGAGTCATAGTTGAAGCTGTCAATGGTTACGTCTTCATCGAAATAGAAGACGCCGGCCTGCCAGTCGAAGCGGCCCCATTCGTTGGATTCGACGCGGAACTCCTGCGTCCACTGGCGGTGATGCGGCAGGCCGTCGGCCGACTCGGACGCGAACGGGATCAGGCCCGGGCCGTAGTTGCCGGCACCCAGCGATGCCTCGCCGTAGCCACCGTCGATGTCGCCGCGGTTGAGCGATTCAGCGGTTTCATAACCGGTGATCGAGTGCAGGGTCACCGAGCCGAGGTTCCACTGCAGGCGCGCGCTGCCGCCCCAGGTTTCCAGATCGGAGAAGTTGACGCCGTCGTTGGCCACCTTGTCGCGGTCGAAGTTCTCGACCAGGCCGTTGCCACCCTTCTGGATGATGTTGGCGCGGAACAGGCGGGCGGTACCGTTGAGCTTGCGCTTGTGCAGGTTGAACAGCGCTTCGAAGTCATCGCCTTCGTACAGGAACTGCACGCGGCCGGCGGCTTCGTCATAGCCTTCGAAACCGCTGTTCGGCGCACCGGCGCGGGTGTTGTCGACCCAGTCATCGCGGCGCTGGTAGATGGCCGAGACGCGTGCCGACCAGCGATCGGTCAGCGGGCCGCCGTAGGCACCCTGCACGTTCCAGCTGTTGTAGCTGCCGTAGCCCACGCGCACGTAGCCGTCGGCATCCTGCGACGGGCGCGCCGAATCGAACTTGACCACGCCGGCCGGGGTGTTGCGGCCGAACAGGGTGCCCTGCGGGCCACGCAGCACTTCCACGTTGGCCAGGTCGAACAGCGGGAAGCCCTTCAGCAGCGGGCTTTCCTGCACCACGTCGTCGTACACCAGCGACACCGGCTGCGAGGCATTGAGGTCGAAATCGGTGTTGCCCAGGCCGCGGATGTAGAAGCGCGGGAAGGCACGGCCGTAGGACGACTCGATGTTGAGGCTGGGCACGCGCGCGGCCAGGAAGCGGATGTCATCGCCGGCCGAACCGAGCACATCCAGCTTCTCGCCCTGGATCGCGCTCAGTGCGACCGGTACGTCCTTAGCGTTCTCGACGCGGCGCTGCGCGGTCACCTGCAGGGCATCGAGGGCAACTGGATCCTTGGCAGCGGGGGTTTCCTGGGCGGCTGCTACCAGCGGCAGCAGGGCGGAAAGAGCGGCAACGAGGGGGCGCGCGACCGGAAGGCGGCCACGGGAAGTACGGGTCGGGGACATGGCGGTAGGCTGTGTTTGGAGGGGTGGTAAAACGGCGCTACCAGATAATTGTTGCAATACAGCACCTGCGCCGCAAACGCCCGCCGTTCATGGCCCCGTCGCCGACGCCCCCGGGCGCTCGCTAGACTCGGGGTTTCCACCGCGACGGACCCGCCGCCATGACCCAGTGGTACTTCCACGCCTCCGCCCAGGCCGAGCGTATCGGCCCGCTTGATGACGAGGCCGCGCGCCGCTACGCCCAGGCCAACCCGCGCTCCCTGGCCTGGTGCCAGGGCATGAGCGGGTGGACCTCGATCGCCGAGGTGCCCGAACTGCAGTCCGCGGCCCCGGGCATGCCGAACACCCCGCCGCCGGTCCCCGCCGCTGCCAGCAGCCGCGCCGACGACATCGAGTTCCGCATCGTCGGCCATGAAATGCAGTTCGTGGAAATCGAGCTCGACCCCGGTGAGAGCGCCATTGCCGAGGCCGGCGCATTGATGTTCAAGGACGCCACCGTGCAGATGGATACGGTGTTCGGCGCCGCCAACGGCGACCAGGGCGGCGGCTTCATGGGCAAGGTGATGGCCGCCGGCAAGCGCGTGCTGACCGGCGAGAGCCTGTTTGCCACCGTCTACACCCAGAGCGGCCACGGCAAGGGCAAGGTCGCCTTCGCCGCCCCCTACCCCGGAACCGTACTGGCAATGAAGCTGGACCAGCATGGCGGCCGCCTGATCTGCCAGAAGGACAGCTTCCTGGCCGGCGCGCGCGGCGTGCAGATCGGCGTGCAGTTCCAGCGCAAGATCATGACCGGCCTGTTCGGTGGCGAAGGCTTCATCATGCAGAAGCTGGAGGGGGACGGCTGGGTGTTCATCCACGCCGGTGGCTGCGTGGTCGAGCGCGAGCTGGCCGCAGGTGAGCGACTGGACGTGGATACCGGCTGCGTGGTGGCCTACCACCCGACCGTGGACATGGACGTACGCCGGGTCACCGGCATCAAGAGCATGCTGTTCGGAGGCGAGGGCGTGTTCCTGGCCACGCTGACCGGCCCGGGCAAGGTCTGGCTGCAGTCGCTGCCGTTCTCGCGCCTGGCCGGGCGCATGTGGATGGCGGCGCCGCAGGGCGGCGGCCAGAGCCGCGGCGAAGGCTCGGTGCTGGGCGGCCTGGGCCGGATGCTGGACGGCGACAACCGGTTCTGAGCCCCTCGCCCGGGCGGGGGGGGGAAAAAGAGAGGAAAACCCCCCCCCCTTCCCTTCTCTTCCCCCCCCCCCCCCCCCCCCCCCCCCGCGCTCCTTTTCCTGAATAGGCCACTCCCCCACCCTGCCCGCCCCGCCACCGCTTCGGTATGCTGGCGCCCTTTCCCGAATCCGGCGCCGCGAGCGCACTGCCGATGAGCCTGTTCCGCCCCCGCATGCTGCTGTCCCTCGCCCTGATCGGCCTGCTGGCCGGCTGCGGTGGCGACCCGGTCCGCCCCACGCCGCCGCCGGCACCGACCGTGGTGCCGCAGGCCAAGCCAGTGAAGATCGGTATCGCCCTCGGCGGTGGTGCAGCCAAGGGCTTCGCCCACATCGGCGTGATCAAGATGCTGGAGGCCAATGGCTTCGAACCGGCCGTGGTGTCCGGCACCAGTGCCGGCAGCGTGGTCGGCGCGCTGTATGCCAGCGGCATGGATGCGTTCCAGATGCAGAGCAAGGCAGTGGCGCTGGATGAAGCCAGCATCCGCGACGTGCGCCTGTTCTCCGGTGGCCTGGTGCAGGGCCAGAAGCTGCAGGACTACGTCAACGAGCAGGTCGCCAACCGCCCCGCCGAGCGCCTGAAGAAGCCGTTCGCCGCCGTCGCCACCCAGCTGGAAACAGGCGAGCGCGCGATCTTCGTGCGCGGCAACGTCGGCCAGGCCGTGCGCGCCTCCAGCAGCATTCCCGGCGTGTTCGAACCGGTGAAGATCGGTGGCCGCAACTACATCGATGGCGGCGTGGTCAGCCCGGTGCCGGTCGATGCCGCGCGCCAGCTCGGCGCCGACTTCGTGATCGCCGTGGACATCTCCAGCAAGGCCAGCGGCAAGGCGCCGACCGACATGCTGGGCATCGTCAACCAGTCCATCTCGATCATGGGCCAGCGCCTGGGCGAGCAGGAACTGGCACGCGCCGACATCGTCATCCGCCCGAAGGTGCTGGACATCGGCGCCGCCGATTTCAGCCAGCGTGGCACCGCGATCCTGGAGGGCGAAAAGGCCGCAATGGCCGCGATGCCGCAGATCCGCGCCAAGATCCAGCAGCTGCAGCGTGCACGCGCCGCGGCCGCCGCACCGGCACCCGTGGCCGCGCCGAAGTGCGAGGAAGCCTCTCGCCTGGGCAAGCTGATGGGCCGCAAGGACAAATGCTGACCTGAGCCAGCGTGTCGCTGCCAGACAGCGACGCGCGCGTTCTAGCGCGCAGGCCGGTAACCGCTGGCCTGCTGCCGCTCGCGCCTGCGCGCCTGACGGGCCTGCTCCTGCAGTGTCGCCGTGTGCTGCAGCTGTTCCATGCCATCGGCCGGCACATGCAGCTGGCGTCGCGCACGGGTGAGTGCCAGATAGACCGCGCGCACCGGGTTGTGCCAGATGCGCCCGCCCTGCCCCGCACGGAAGCAACCGGGTGACAGCGAGACCACGTCGAACTGCAGGTTCTTCGCGTGTTCGGCCAGGCACAGCGCCACCCGCCCTTCAGCAGGCGTGTCCTGGTCGTCGAGCGCCTGCAGCAGTGACTGCACCCGATCGGCAGACGCAAACAGTTCGACCAGCGCGCCCTGCCCTTCGTCGGCCTGCGTGGCCAGGAAGCGCTCCTGTGCCGGGTCCGAGGCGCTGTCGTGGCGCCGGCGCCACGCATCCAGCGGCCGCTGCAGCACGCTGCGCAGCGCGCGCAGCGATGCCGGATGCAGATAGGGCCGCAGCCCGAGCGCGTGCAGCTGTGCCGCATCCAGGGCCAGATCGGCGACGCTGCCATGGATGCGCAGGCCCTCGCTCGGCACCTGCGCCCAGTGGCGGTAATGCAGCACACCGGTGGCGCGGTCGGCGGCACCGACGAACGGCCCACTGTCCTGGCCCAGCCCATCCAGCGCCAGGGTCTGGTTGACCAGACCCTCAACCTGGTTGCCCTGGCGTACCGACTGGTGCATTTCCAGCACCTTCGACGCGGCCCAGCGCGGCACCGTGCCGGACAGGCACTGGTGCGGATCCCCCAGGCTGACCACGCCAGGCGCATGGCCGGCCAGCAACTGCTTCCACGACGGGCTCAGGTCATGCGCCTCGTCCACCAGCAGCATGCCCATGTCCAGCGGCGGGGTGACGCCGCGCAGCGCCAGCCACTTGCCGATGTGCGCCGGGCTGAGGCTCAGCAGCGTGCCCCGCTGCAGTTCGGCGTCGAACATGCAGCGCCAGACGTGCTCGGCGGCCGCCATGTACGGCGACACGTCGAGCATCGCGGCGGGCACCGAACGGTCGAAATGCTGGAACGCCAAGCCCGGTGCCGACGACGCGCACCAACGGTTGATGGCCTCGAACGCAGTCAGCAGCACCTGCTCCGGGCTGCGCCCACCGATGCCCTGGAGGCCGATGCGGCCGGCAATCTCGCGCGGCGTGCGGGTGCTGCGCCGGTAGCTGGCAACGAAGCCCCCGGTGTGGCCGCTGCGCGCGGCATGCTGCGCCACGCGGTTGGCGAACTCGATCTGGGTCAGCAGGCGCACCGCGGTGCTGGCCGGCACGCGGCTGCGGAAGGCTTCCACCTGCCCACGCGAGGGCGCCACGTAGGTGTAACGGCCCGGCCGCGCCTCCATCAGCGCCAGCACCAGGTGGCCCTTGCCGGTGCCGGCATAGCCATCGAGGTCGATCAGTTCATCGGGGTTGGCGGCGATGGCGCGCAGCACGCGGGCCTGCTCGGAGGTGTACAGGCCATGGTGTTCGACCGCACGCGCATCGCTGGCAACGGCTTCGTCCTGGACGTCGTCCTCATCGTCGCTGGCGAACGCGGCCGGGAAGCGGATCTCGTGTTCGGCAAGGGTTTCCTGGCAGGCCTGCTGCAGGTCGAGGCCGGGGTACTCGCTGGGCGACTGGACGATGAAGTCCTGCAGGATCTCCGCCGGCGCCAGCAGCACGCCGTGGGCGGCCAATGCGGTCAACCAGGCATCCAGCTCCGGCTGGCCACCGCCACCGGGGCCAGCCAGCTGAGCGGCCGCGCCTTCGTTGCCGGCAAACAGTGCGCAGGCATCATGCAGCAGGCGCTCGATCTCGGCGGCTGGATGCAGGCGCGTCCGGCACAGCTGCGCGGCCATCAGCCCAGCCTGCTCCACTGCGGTCTGCGGTGGCGTGCCATGGGCGATGTAGCGCGCCAGCGACTTGCGCTGCAGCGGCAGGAAGGTGGTGGTGGGCACCGGGTGCTGGAGTTCGGACATGCGTGGAACCGGAAAGGAACGCTGCGGCGAGCGCAGGGCGGTGATGCTCAGCTACCCGCCCGGCTGCGTCAAATCGCGGCGGCGCGCTTATTCCAGCTGTGAAAGCGGCAATGCCTGGAATCCCTTCACCGTGCGCAGCACGAAGCTGGAATTGGCATCGGCCACGCCACCGGCGTTGAGCAGCCGGTCCAGCAGGAAGTGCGAGAAGTGCTCCAGGTCGCGCACGTAGACGTGCAGCAGATAGTCCATGTCGCCGGTCAGTGCATGGCAGGCCACCACTTCATCCCAGCCCTGCACGCTGTCCACGAAGTGGCCGATGGCGGCCTGGTCGTGCTTTTCCAGCTGCACGCGCACGAAGGCCTGCAGGCCCAGCCGCAGCTGCCGTGGCTCCAGCCGCGCGCCATAGCCGACGATCACGCCCTCGCTTTCCAGCCGCTGCAGGCGGCGCAGGCAGGCCGAGGACGAGAGGTTCACCCGTGTTGCGAGCTCGGCGTTGGTGGCGCGCCCATCCCGCTGGATTTCAGCCAGCAGACGTATATCCGTGCGATCGAACTGGACTTCTCCGGCCATTGTTGCCCCGAAACATGGTGAGTACGCAAGGATATTGCGCCAACAAGGCCAATCGGCGCAACTTTTGCAACCCTGTTGCGCGCACCCTGCCCTAGCATCGTGGGTATCCCATCCAGGAGTGCCCCATGGACCTCGCCCAGCCCCGCCGCGTCGAACACCAGCAGACCGACAAGGGCTACGTGCCGGTGTACACCACCGCGCTCGTCGAGCAGCCGTGGGACACCTACAGCGCCGACGACCACGCCACCTGGAGCACGCTGTACCAGCGCCAGCGCGAGCTGCTGGTCGGCCGTGCCTGCCAGGAATTCCTGGACGCGCAGGACGAGATGGGCATGAACGCGCACATGATTCCGCGCTTCGACCAGCTCAACGAAGTGCTGGGCGCGGCCACCGGCTGGACCCTGGTCGGCGTCGAAGGCCTGCTGCCGGAACTGGATTTCTTCGACCACCTGGCCAACCGCCGCTTTCCCGTGACCTGGTGGATCCGTCGCCCGGACCAGATCGACTACATCGCCGAGCCGGACCTGTTCCACGACCTGTTCGGCCACGTGCCGCTGCTGATGAACCCGGTGTTCGCCGACTACATGGAGGCCTATGGCCGTGGCGGCGTCAAAGCCCACGCGATCGGCCCGGACGCGCTGCAGAACCTCACCCGCCTGTACTGGTACACGGTGGAGTTCGGCCTGATCGACACGCCCGACGGCCTGCGCATCTACGGTGCCGGCATCGTGTCGTCCAAGGGCGAGTCGCTGTACTCGCTGGAATCGGCCGCACCCAACCGCATCGGTTTCGACCTGCAGCGGATCATGCGAACGAAGTACCGCATCGACACCTTCCAGAAGACCTACTTCGTCATCGACAGCTTTGAACAGCTGATGCAGGCGACGTCGCCGGACTTCACCCCAATCTACGCGGCACTGGCCGACCAGGCGCACCTGCCTGCCGGTGACGTGCAGGCTGACGATCACGTGTTCCAGGCCGGCACGGGTGAAGGCTGGGCGGACGGCGGCGACGTGTGATGCGCTGTCCGACGAAGACCAGCAGCTGGTGGCGCTGTGGCGCATGGAGGCCGACATCAACAACGGCGGCTTCATGCAGTTCCTGTGCAACTGGGGCGACCCGACCTGCCAGCTGGCGTTACGTGCGCTGCAGGCGATGGGCGCGGCGAAGACCCACGCGATCCTGGCCGGCATGCGCGGGCTGGTCGACCGGCTGGAAGATGACCCGGCGGTCAAGCAACTGACCGACCTGTACGGCGCGATGACCGAACAGGAGCAGGAGGCGCTGCACGCCTTCGACGAAGCCTATTTCGAGCGACCGGAAGACCTGGCCAGGTTGGGGCTGAAGCACTTCGGCCCGGAGCCTGTCGAACGACGATGACCATGCACGCCGGCGCTGTTCTGTAAAGCCGAGCCCATACTCGGCTACGTTTCAATCAGCGCGGGTACACCAGCAGCACCACCAGATCCTCCTCACCCACCTGCTGCAGCGCATGGTGGCTGCCCTTGCGGGTCAGCAGCGCGTGCCCGGCGTGCACGTCGTACTGCCTGCCATCCAGCACATAACTGCCCTGCCCACTGACGATGTAATAGATCTCGTCCTTGTGCTGCGGATGCAGGCCGATGCCCGCGCCTTTGTGCAGCACACGCTTGCGCAGCACGAACGGCAGCCCTTCGGCATCGGCGAAGAACGGATACGCCGTGGTCGGGCCGGCACCGCCGTGCGGGCCTGCTTGCGTGCGCACAACACTGTCTTCGTGCACCACCTGCGAGGGCAGGGCTGGGTCGCTACCCTGCCCTTCCGCCACCACGTCGCAGTCGATATCCCGCACCAGCGCCGGCTGCAGCGCGGGTAGCAGCGGCACCGCCTCGCGCAATACCAGGCAGGCCACCGCATGTGCGCCGGCCACGCTGAAATGGGTGCCGTCGGCCTTGTTCTGTTCGGGCACGAACAGGAAGTAGGGTCGCGCGCCCTCCTCACCCAGCGCGCGGACCCAGCGCATGCTGCGGTCATTCAGATCAATCAGCGCAATCTGCTCGCGCGCGGCCAACGCCTTCATCGACTGCGTGTAGCGGCCATGCGTATCCAGCAGTGAACCGAAGTCGTACAGCAGCCGCGCCACCGGCGTGACCAGCACCGGCGTGGCGCCCTTTGCGCGGGCCACCTGTACGTAACGCATCAGCAGGCGTGGGTAGTCGCTGTCCGGATCGGTGTAGCGCGTGCGGTCTTCGAACTTCGCATCGTTGTGGCCGAACTGGATCAGCAGCACGTCGCCTTGGCGCAGCTCGGCGGCGATGGCCTCCAGGCGCCCTTCCTCGATGAAACTGCGCGTGCTGCGCCCGCCCTTGGCGTGGTTGTGCACCTCCAAGCGCGCCGGGTCCAGGTAGCTCTGCAGCGCCTGGCCCCAGCCGGCCTGCGGCGCGCGCTCGGGGCCGTATGCGGCCGCAGTGGAGTCACCGGCAATGAAGACCCGCACGGGCGCCGCCTGCGCGGTGGTGCACGACAGCAGCAACAACAAAGGCAACAGGGTGCGCATGTCCGGTCTCCGGTAGTGCCGGCCGCTGCCCGGCAACCTCATGAACGGCGGAAGCATTGCCAGGACGCCGGCCAGCGGCCGGCACTACCGCGGATCACGCGTCAGCGCGCCAGCCAGCCACCATCGACCGGCAGCACGGCGCCGTTGATGTAATCCGACGCCGACGAGGCCAGGAACACCGCCGCACCGGCCAGGTCATCCGGCGTGCCCCAGCGACCGGCCGGGATGCGCTCCAGGATCGCCTTGTTGCGCGCTTCGTCGGCGCGCAGCTGGGCGGTGTTGTCGGTCGCCATGTAGCCCGGGGCGATGGCATTGATGTTGATGCCCTTGCCCGCCCACTCGTTGGCCAGCAGCCGGGTGATGCCGGCGATGCCGCTCTTGCTGGCGGTGTACGACGGCACGCGGATACCGCCCTGGAAGGACAGCATCGAAGCGATGTTGATGATCTTGCCGTGGCCCTGTTCGATGAAGTGGCGGCCGGCGGCCTGCGAAATGAAGAACGCGGACTTGAGATTGACGTTCATCACGTCGTCCCAGTCCTGCTCGCTGAAGTCCACCGCATCGGCGCGGCGGATCAGGCCGGCGTTGTTGACCAGGATGTCCAACCCGCCCAGGCCTTCGATGGTCTCGCGGACCACGCGCGCCACCGGCTCGATGCTGATCAGGTTGGCTTCGATGGCCAGGCAGCGGCGGCCCAGCGCGGTGATCTTTTCGATGGTATCGGTGGGCGGGGCGATGCCGGCCACGGCGACGTCGGCACCAGCGGCGGCCAGTGCCACGGCGATGCCCTGGCCCAGACCGGTATTGCCACCGGTTACCAGAGCGACCTTGCCTTCCAGGCTGAAGGGATTAGCCATTGCGTATGCGTTCCTTGATAGAGACGAGCGGTGTCGACGGCCGGCACACGGTGCGCGGCGGCCAGGCGGGCTTACTTGAGCTGGCAGATGTCCAGCACGTGCATGTCGGTGTAGTCCAGGTTCTCGCCACCCATCGCCCAGATGAAGGCGTAGTTGCTGGTGCCGGCGCCCATGTGGATCGACCACGGCGGCGACACTACCGCTTCGTTGTTCTGGATCACGATGTGACGCTGCGCGGCCGGCTCGCCCATGAAGTGGTAGACGCGGTCGCTGTCACCCAGGTCGAAGTAGAAGTAGACCTCGCTGCGACGGTCGTGCAGGTGCGGCGGCATGGTGTTCCACACGCTGCCCGGCTTGAGCACGGTCAGGCCCAGCAGCAGCTGCGAGGACTGGCAGGTGGCCGGCACGATGTACTGGTAGATGGTGCGCTCGTTGCTGGTTTCCAGCGCGCCGCGGTCCAGTGCAACGGCGTCCTTGATGGACAGCTGCCTGGTTTCGAAGCGGGCATGGGCCGGGGTCGAGGCCAGATAGAACTGGGCGGGGTTGGCGGCGTCCTGCGAGGCGAACACGACCTCCTTGCTGCCCATGGCCACGTACAGACCGTCCTTCGGACCCAGCGTGTAGCCGGTGCCATCCACGGTGACCGTACCAGTGCCGCTGCCGACGTTGATCACGCCCAGTTCCCGGCGCTCCAGGAACGGGTGGCCTGCGGCCGAAGCGGGTTCGGTCTGGGTCGGCAGCGCAAGCGGTGCGTCCACCGGGGCGGCGCCACCAATCACGAAGCGCTCGTAGTGGGTGTACTTGAGGGTCACCGCACCGGCGTTGAACAGGCCATCGAGCAGGTACAGGTCACGCAGCTGGTCGTTGCTGGCACCGTGGATGGCATCGGGATGGGTGGCGTAATGGGTCTTGCTGTACATGGCGTCTCCAGAGCGGGGGGCGGGCCGACGGGTCGGCCCCGGCGCGGTTCACGGTCGATTCTAGCCAGACAGGAAACCGGTGTCATTTTGCGTCGCACGATGCCGGGATGGCCCGGGCAGGGCGCGGTGGATCGGGTGGATGGGGCAGGGGCGTGTCACGACCAGAGGTCGTGACCTGCAGGATTGATCCTTGGGGATCAATCCTCCGGCGGCTGGCAGGAATCGCGGACGATCAGGTGCGGCCGCACGCTGGCAATGGGCAGCGCGGCCTGGCCTTCGGGCTGGATCAGCATCGCCGCGGCGGTGCGTCCGGTATCGCGCGTGTGCCGGCGCACCGAGGTCAGCGAGGGCCACAGGCGCGAGGCAAGCGGGCTGTCGTCATAGCCGACAATGGACAGCTGGCGCGGAATGTTGATGCCCGCGCGCAGCGCCACCTTGTAGATACCGGCGGCCATTTCATCGTTGCCGGTGAAGATGGCGGTCGGGCGGCGCTTGCCCAGCAGCAGTTTCTCGGCAGCGGCGACACCGGATTCGAAGGTGTAGCCGGCCTCGATGATGCGGTCCTTCGGCAGCTCGATACCGCGTTGCGACAGTGCGTCGATGAAGCCGGCGGTACGTTCATGGGCCGAACGGTAGGCGCTGGGACCGGTCACCAGGGCAATGTCACGGTGGCCGAGCGAGAGCAGGTAGTCGGCGGCTTCGGCCGCACCATCGCGGTCATGGGTAACCACCATCTGCGAGCTTTCGTCCAGCGGCAGCGCTGCCACGCGGGTAAACCGGCAGCCGATCTCATCGAGCATGTCCGCCAGCGCCTGGTCTTCCGAGGCACGCGGCACTAGGATGACGCCGTGCAGCTTCTGCTGCTGCACGAAGCGACGCACGCCTTCGATGTAGCCGGGGCTGCGGCTGTCACAGGGATGCACCACCAGCTCGAAACTGGATCCACGCAATGCATCCAGCGCGCCGTACTGCATGTCCACGATGTACTGCGCGGTGGGGTTGTCGTAGACCATGCCGATCAGGAAGGAGCGGCGGAACGCCAGCCCGCGGGCCAGTGGATCGGGCGTGTAGCCCACTTCACGCATCAACGCTTCCACCTTGTCGCGCGTGTCCTTGCGCACCAGTGGCGAGTTGTTGATGATTCTTGAAACCGTTTTCTTGGATACACCCGACAGTCGCGCGATGTCGTTGATGGTGGCTGCCTTGCCCTTCGCCAATGCCGGCGTAGCGGCATCGTTCTTGTTGCGCACTGACATGTTTTGAACCCGGTAAGTCTGGGGATTCCGGCTCCGCGCTCAGTCCAGCGCGCGGTAGCGGAAGTTGCGGAAGGTTACCGCACCGTCGCCGGCCGCATACAGCGCCGGCTTCAACGCCAGGAACCTGCCCGCGACATTGTGATGGTAACCGGACACTTCCATCTGAACCGGATACTTCTGCCAAGTGTGCCCGTCGGTGCTGGAGTGGAAGGTGACGATGTGGCGGTTGTTGGTCACCCGCAACCACAGCCGGCCGCCGCGGCCCGGGGCCGGTCGGGCAGGGCGCTCCTCGCCGTAGCGATGCATGATGAACGACTCGCCGTTGCTGCCCACGCCCGCGTACAGCCGGTCGCTGTAGAACAGCAGCGCGCCGCCCACGGCACCGGGGGCGATCTCCATCTCCACCTCGAACTGATAGGCCCGGTCGCCGGCGATGGTGGTCAGCGGCGAGGCGTCGCGCGGCGTGCTGCCCTTGCCCTGCAGGACAAGGCCGTTGCCACTGAAACCCAGCCGGCGGTACTCATCCTGCGCCGGGTTGAAGAACGCCCACTGCGGGCCAAGCGTGCTGCCGCGGAAATCATCCGACAGCGCCATGCCATGCGGCGACAGCGCCTGTCCGGCCGGCTTGCGCAGTGGCTGACCAAGGTCTCCGCCCGTGGCCCGGAACCAGCCGTCAGCGGTCCATTCGATCGGTTCGAGCAGGGCCTGCCGACCCAGCGTCCAGAAGCCGTTCTCGTACCCGTGGTACATCATCCACCAGCGTCCATCGGTCCCTTCGATCACCGTCGCGTGGCCGCGTGACCACCAGGGCTCGGCCGCCGACTGCGTGCGCGTGATCGGGTTGTTGGGCGCGTTCTCCCATGGTCCGTGGATCGAACGCGAGCGCGCGGTGATCACCATGTGCCCGGTCGGCGGACCGGCGGTGCCGCCCACTGCCGTGGTCATGTAGTACCAGCCGTCGCGGACGTGGATCTTCGGGCCTTCTTGCGCGTAGGCCTCAACGTCCCAGTCCTGCGGGTAGCGCCAGCCGTCATAGACGTGTTTCGGCGTGCCGACCACGCTCAACCCGTCGTCGGCCAGCTGCACGTAATCACCGCCACTGAGGAACAGGTAGCGCTTGCCGTCTTCACCCACTGCATGGCCGGGATCGATGTAGCCACCCAGGCCGATGTCGATCGGCGCGCTCCACGGGCCCTTGATGTCATCGGCCCAGACCACGAAGTTGCTGCGGCGCTCGCCGGTGCGGGCCGGGAAGTAGATGAAGTAGCGCCCCCGATGCTTGACGATGTCCGGCGCCCAGATCGCCCCCACGTTGCGGGTGACCGCATGTCCCAGCGGCTGCCAGTTCACCAGGTCGCGCGAGTGCCAGATCGGGAGCCCGGGGTAGGCGTCGAACGACGACAGCGTGAGGTAGTAATCGTCCCCGTCCTTGAGCACCGAGGGATCCGGATGGTCACCGGCCAGCACCGGATTGAGGAACGTGCCATCGCCCCGGTCCGCCTGGCGCTGGTGTTCCAGCCCCCGCGCCCACTGCGCCGGGGCGCGCGCGGGCTCCGCCGCGGGTGCAGGCCGTGCCGGCAGCAACAGCACGAGCAGAGTGATGGTGGCGGCGATACACAGTGCACGCATGGCAGTCTCCTTGTGGCTCAGCCGCGCAGCGCGGCGGGCAGCCACAACGACAGTGAGGGGAAGAAGGCCACGACCAGCAGCACGGCGAGCGCGGCGAACCAGAACGGCCAGATCGTGCGCATGCTCTGGCCCACGCTGATCTTGCCGATGGCCGTGCCGATGAACAGCACCGAGCCCACCGGGGGCGTGACCAGACCCAGGCCACCGGTGAGCACCAGCACCAGGCCGAAGTGGATCGGATCGATGCCGTAGGCGCGGGCCACCGGCAGGAAGATCGGCGTGCAGATCAGGATCATCGGCGCCAGGTCCATGAAGGTGCCCAGCAGCAGCAGCATCACCACGATCATCAGCAGCACCATGAACTGGCTGTGCGCGAACGACTGCAGGAACTCGACGGCGGCCGCGGGCACCTGCAGGTAGGCCAGCAGCCAGCCAAACACGGCGGCGGTGGCGATCACGAACAGGATCACGCCCGTGCTGCGCGCCGCGTGGATGACGGTGTCGAAGAACTCGCGCCAGCGCAGTTGCCGGTACAGCACGGTGGTCACCAGCAAGGCGTAGACCACGGCGATGGCTGCGCTTTCCACTGCGGTGAAGATGCCGGCACGGATACCGATGAAGATCAGCGCGACCAGGCCCAGGCCGGGCAGGGCGGAGACGATGCGCAGGGCCACGGCGCGCCAGCCGGGAAAGACCTCCACGCCATAGCCGCGGCGGCGCGCCACCGCATAGCCGGTGACCATCAGCGCCAACGTCATCAGCAGCGCGGGGACAATGCCGGCGGCGAACAGATCGGCGATGGACAGGCCCCCACCGGCAGCGGCCGAGAACAGGATCAGGTTGTGCGACGGCGGCACCAGCAGCGCCACCAGCGCGGCGGTGATGCTGACGTTGACGGCGAAATCGCGGTCGTAGCCGCGCTTGACCATCTGCGGGATCATCGTGCCGCCGACCGCCGAAACGTCGGCAATGGCCGAGCCGGACACGCCGCCGAAGAACAGCGAGGACAGGATCGAGACCTGGCCGAGGCCACCGCGCAAGCGCCCCACCAGCGACGAGGCCAAGGCGATCAGGCGCTCGGAGATGCCGCCGCGCATCATGATCTCGCCCGCGAAGATGAACAACGGAATGGCGATCAGCGAGGCCGAGCCGGTACCGGCCGAGATCTGCTGCACCAGCACGATGCTGGGGATATCCAGGTAGAGCAGGGTGGCCAGCGCGGCAGCGGCCAGCGCGTAGGCCACCGGCACGCCGAGCAGCAGCAGCACGGCAAACACGGAGAACAGGATGGTGATACCCATGGATCAACGATCTCCTTCAGCGTCTTCGGCGCCGGTGGCGCGGGCCTGCAGCGCGTTCCACGCACGGTTCAGCGCGAACAGCAGCATCAGCCCGCCGCCCACCGCCAGTGGCAGGTAGTTGATGCTCTGCGGCAGATCGGCGCCGGCGGTCTTGATGTCCAGGCCGTCGAGCAGCAGATCACCCGACCAGAAGGCGATGAAGCCTCCCAGCACCGCCACCACCAGCTGCACCAGCACGTCCACCGCACGGCGCAGGCCGGGGCCCAGGTAGGCATGCAGCAGGAAGAAGCCGAAGTGGCGGTTGGTGTGCACACCGCAGGCGGCACCCAGGCTCATCGCCGTGGCCAGCAGCAGCAGCGTGACCGGCTCAGTCCAGCTGGGCGAATCGTTGATCACGTAGCGCGCGAACACCTGCCAGCCCTGCACCACCACCAGCCCCAGCAGGGCAGCAACGGCGCCGTAGATGGCGATGTCGGCGATGCGGTCCAGCAGGCGCTGGCCAGGCCCGGTGGCGGGCGTCGTCGTCTCGATCATGGCAGTGTCCTCAGGCGGCGCGGATGCGGTCGACCAGCGCGGCGATCTCCGGCTGCTGCAGGTACTGCTGCAGCAGCGGCTGGGCGGCGGTGCGGAAGGCGGGCATGTCCACCTCGTTGGCTTTCACCCCATAGGCCAGCACGGCGCGGCGTGCGGCGTCCTCCGACGCATCCCACTGCTCGCGCATCACCTTCACCGACGCGCGCGCGATCTGCAGCAGCAGCTGGCGGTCGTCAGGCGACAGGCGTTCGAAACTGGCACGCGACATCAGCAACACATCCGGCGCGTACGAATGGTCGCTCTGCGACCAGTAGTGCGCCGCTTCGAAGTGGCGGCTGGAATGGAAGCTGCGCATGTTGTTCTCGGCGCCGTCGATCATGTGGGTTTCCATCCCGGAGAACGTGTCGCCCAGCGACATCGGCGTCGGGTTGGCGCCGAGCAGGCGCATCAGCTGGATGAAGATGTCCGATGAGGCGACGCGCAGCTTCAGGCCGTGCAGGTCCTTGGGCGAAACGATGGGGTGCTTGGTGTTGTAGAAGCAGCGTGCACCGGAATCGTAGATCGCCAGGCCGACCAGGCCGCGGCCCTGGAAGCCGCGCAGCACGGCTTCGGCCACGCCGTCATCCAACGCGGCACGCTGGTGCGCCACCGACGTGAACACGTAGGGCAGGCACAGCGCCTGGGTCAGCGGAAAGGCATTGTTCAGCGCACCGGCATACACGCGGGTGATATCGATGGCACCGAAGCGCGCCATGTCGATCGCCTCGGATTCGCGGCCCAGCTGGCCGGAGTGGTACTGGCGCAGGCGCAGGCGACCGTTGGTTTCGCGCTGCAGCGTTTCGCCGATCCACTTCACCGCGGTGACGGTAGGGTAGTCGGCCACATGCACGTCGGTGGCGGTCAACAGCGCGCCACCGGCCATATCGCCGCCCGGCCCGCGGCCACAGGCGGCGAGCATCGGGGTGGCCAGGGCAGCAGCGCCCCCGGCCAGGAAGTTACGTCGTGTGATCATCTGCGCCCTCCCGCGCGTGTTCACCAGGGCAGCCCCGCGGTCATCCCGCGGGCACGGCCCGGCAGGCAATGTCACCGAAGCCGGCAAAGCGCACCAGCGCCGTTTGTCCTGCCTCGATATCGTGGATGCCGGTGGCATTGCCGGTGGCGATCAGGTCGCCCTTGCGCAGCGGCCGGCCACGCAGGGCCGAACGGGACAGCGCAAAGGCATAGGCCGCGCGCAGGCCACCGGGCAGGCGGGTGGCGCCACCGGTGCCGACCACCTCACCTTCGATCAGTGTCTCGGCACGCAGCGAGTTTTCGTCGCGTGCGGTCCAGTCGACGATCTCCGGGCCCAGCACCAGGCCGTTGTTGTTGCCAAAGTCGGACACCACCACGCGCGGACCAAGTTCGTTGATGGTGGCCAGCGGGCTGCTGGCCACTTCCACGCCGATATAGAGGCGCGCAGGCAGCGCTTCGGCCTGTTCCGGGGACCAGTCCAGCTGTCCGGCCGGCGCGTCCTCCAACAGCTCCAGCACGTACTCTGCTTCGACTGCGCCGAAGCCCCCGACGAAGACCGGGATGTCGGTTGTTCCACCGGTATCATTCCAGAGCTGACGTTTGAAGATCGGCCCCAGCAGGCGCTCATCGCCGGAGCCGTCGCGGCGCTCGGCAGCGATGTAACCCACCTTCCAGCCGACCACTGTATCGCTCCACAGGCCAATGGCCTGGTCCTGCACGTGGTAGGCAGCCACCAGATCGACGGGGATCTCTCCGGGGAACGCGGGCAGGGCCTTGCCTGCGCGGCGTGCATCGGTGAAGGCGCGGGCGATGGCGGCTGCACCGTCCGGCGCCGGCCTCTGCCCCTGTGTGCCGTGTTCGTTGCTCAAGAACGGTCTCCCTCTGCGTTGTTGCACTGCCCATCGACAGCGTCTGCAGGAGGTGTATATGGTAAACCGGTGTCATCACGCAAGCCGCAGCGCATCACACCCGCTTCCGGGGCGCCTGCGGCACGCTGCCCACCCTTCGCTGGAGCCCGGTCCGCCATGCGTCTGCCCCCTCTTGTGCTGTTCCTGTGCGTTCTGTTGACGCTTGCCCCGGCACGTGCCAGCGACGTCCCGCTGCGCGACGGCCAGCGGCTTGCCGGGGAGGTGGCGGGCGAACGCCTGCCGCTGTGGCCGGACGGCCAGGTACCTGGCCAGAGCGCTCCGGCGCGGAAGGCGCGGGTGGTTGAGCGCAGCCCCGATCCGGCCCATCCGGACCGGTTCGTGGACGGGATCGATGCGCCATACATGATCGTGCACGCGCCGCCACGTCCGAACGGGCAGGCGGTGCTGGTCATTCCGGGCGGCGGCTACCAGCGGGTGGTAATCGACAAGGAGGGCAGCGCGCTGGTGCCGGACTGGGTGCAGCGGGCAGGCTTCACCCTGTTCGTGCTTCGCTACCGCCTGCCGCAGCCGGGCAGGGACCGCCAGGCGGCGCTGGCCGATGCCCAGCGTGCGCTGCGGGTCGTGCGCGACCAGGCCGCGCGCCGCGGCCTGGAGGCGGACAATGTGGCGGTCATGGGCTTTTCCGCCGGCGGCCACGTGGCTGCGCGGCTGGCCACCGGCTTCGATGCACCGGTCTATCCCGCACGCGATGCGATCGATCAGCTGAGCGCGCGCCCGGCACGGGCGGTGCTGGTCTACCCGGTCATCGACATGGGCGCGCATGCGCACAGTGGTTCGCGCGGGCGATTGCTGGGCGAGCGCCCTGACCCCGCATTGGCGACGCAGTACTCGGTGCAGGAGCACGTGCATGCGGACATGCCGCCGACGATGCTGATCCATGCCAACGACGATCGCGTGGTCAGCGTGCACAACAGCGAGGTGATGGCGCAGGCGCTGGCCAGGGCGGGTGTCGAGCACGAACTGCATGTGTTCGCCCATGGCGGCCACGGCTTCGGCATGCGCCTGCAGCCCGGCTCCACCCTGTCGCAGTGGCCAGCGCTGGCGCAGGCATGGCTGACAGCAGGAAAGGATGCGGAGGGCAGCCGATGACGAGAGCACCCGACGATCTGCAGCGCCGCCGTTTCCTGCGCGACAGCGCGCGCTGGGCGCTGGCCACGGCCACGCTGGTGGCACTGCCGGCAGCCGCGATGCCCGGTGCACGCGACGAACGCCTGCCGATCGTCCGCGTGCGCGGGGGGCGCCTGCGCGGCCAGCATGAACAAGGCGTGCTGGTATTCCGCGGCGTGCGCTACGGCGCCGATACCGGCACCCATCGCTTCCAGCCACCACGCCGGGAAGCGGCATGGAACGGGATCGCCGATGCACTGGACTATGGCGCGGCCGCACCGCAGGGCGGCGCGGAAGGCCCCGGCAGCGAAGACTGCCTGTTCCTCAACGTCTGGACCCCCGCACTGGGGGATGGCGGCCGCCGCCCGGTGCTGGTCTACATACACGGGGGTGGGTTCAACAACGGCTCCGGCAGCGATCCGCTGTACGACGGCAGTGCGCTGTGCCGCCGCGGCGATGTGGTGGTGGTGACCCTCAATCATCGGCTGAACACCTTCGGTTACCTGTACCTGGGCGCACTTGGCGACGCACGCTACGCCGCGTCGGGGAATGTCGGCCAGCTCGACCTGGTACAGGCGCTGCAGTGGGTGCGCGAGCACGCGGCGATCTTCGGCGGTGACGCTGGAAACATCACCGTGTTCGGCCAGTCCGGGGGCGGCGCCAAGATCGCCACGCTGATGGCGATGCCGGCGGCACGCGGCCTGTTCCAGCGCGCGTGGACGATGAGCGGGCAGCAGGTCACCGCGGCCGGCCCGCGTGCCGCCGCGCAGCGCGCTGCCATCGCAATGGAGGCAGTGGGTGCAAAGGACCTGTCTGCCCTGCTGCGGCTCCCGGCCACGGATCTGCTTGCAGCCACCCGTGCCCGCGATCCATCGCGGGTGGAAAGCACGTCGCTGTACTTCGGGCCGGTACTGGACGAAGTCTCCCTCCCGGTGCATCCGTTCTGGCCGCAGGCGCCGCGGCAGTCGGCCAGCATTCCGATGGTCATCGGCAATACGCGCGACGAGACCCGTGCCTTCCTCGGCAACGATCCGGCCAACTTCACCTTGACCTGGGAGACGCTGCCGGCACAGCTGCAACGCCAGCAGTTCGTGGATCTGCTGCCGCAGACGGTGATCGCCGAGTACCGGCGCCTGTACCCGCATTACACGCCTTCGGAGGTGTTCTTCGCGGCCACTACCGCAGGACGTTCCTGGCGCGGCGCAGTGGAGGAGCTGGAAGCGCGTGCGCGCCAGCCCAGCGGGGCCGCGCCCACCTGGGCCTACCAGCTGGACTGGGGCTCACCGGTGGAGCAAGGCCGGCTGCGCGCCTTCCACACGCTCGACATCCCGCTGGTGTTCGACAACGCCGGCCTGCCCGGCGCACGCACCGGTGGCGGCGCGGACGCGCATACGCTGGCGGCGACAATGAGCGACGCACTGATCGCCTTCGCGCGCAACGGCGACCCCAATCATCGCGGAATGCCGCAATGGCCCCCCTACGCGCTGCCCCGGCGGCAGACCATGCTGTTTGATCGCCAGAGCGGCGTGGTGGACGATCCTCGTGCCGGCGAACGTGCGCTGTACGCGAAAGTACCGTTCGTGCAGCGCGGCACGCAGTGATGACACCGCGGTGCAAACATTCTGTTAACCCCTCTCGGCTAGAGTCGGGGCATGGGAACGATGTCCTTGCCACCGTCATTCACCGGCCGGGAGCGGCTGTTCGCTGCGATCGATGCCGCGGTGATGCTGGGCACGCCGGAGGCCATCACCGGTGCGCTGCAGCAGGTGCTGCGCGAGGCCATCGTCGATCCGTCCATCCAGCTGCCCCCCTGCGTGCGGCGCCCGGTCGAAGGGCATTACGCACGCCGTGAACTGCACCGCAGCCCGACCTTGGGCTACAGCGTCATCGCCATGTGCTGGGGCCCGGGCCAGGGCACGCCGCTGCACGACCACGATGCGATGTGGTGCGTGGAAGGCGTCTGGCAGGGCGAACTCATCGTCACTCCCTATGCGCTGATTGAACAGGATGGCGAACGTCATCGCTTTGCCGCCCAGCCCACGCTGTACGGCCACCGCGGTAGTGCCGGCAGCCTGATTCCGCCGCACGAGTACCACACGCTGTGCAACGCCAGCGAAGCGGACGTGGCCGTGTCGCTGCATGTCTACGAGGGCGTGATGGAACGCAGCGCGGTGTTCGAGCCGTTGGATGATGGCTGGTACCAGCGCCGGATGAAACGGCTGGAGACCGAGGCGTCCTGACCCACGCCGGATCACGCCCGGCGTAATGCAGGCATCATCGCGGCACGCCGACCACGTTGTTGAGCCGGGTCACTTCCTCGCCACCGTCGGCCAGCGCCACGCGCACGCGCAGGCCGCTGCGGTCACCGGCCGGCAACGGCAGCCAGACCTGCACGGTCTTCGGCTGCAGGTCACTGGGTGCCCCCAGCGCCGGCACGTCCGTGCGGGCGATCTCGCGACCGCGCGCGTCTTCCAGCATTGCTACGGCCACGCCGGTGCCGACATGGCCCAGGCTGTGCACGGTCACCTGCAGCTGGCTGCCGTCGATGCGTACGTCGCCGCGACCCACGCCCAGGTCCGGCCGTGTTTCCACCGGTGTTCCCTCGGACACGCGTTCGAACTCGAACACCTCGGTACGCCCGGGACGGAACTGCAGCGCCACCGAAGCGCTGGTTTCCAGCTGTACGCGGCGTTCGGCGGGCGTGCCGTCGATGTGGCCATCGCCATCGGCATCCACGCCGCTGCGTATCCGCCAGGTCCCGCTGGCCACGTTCCAGCCGGTCATGTCGGCGCCGATGGTGCGCGTGCCCAGGTTGTAGCTGGTAACGGTGAAACGTTCACGCGACGGCGCATGCACCAGCAGGGCGACCTGTTCGGCCGCTCCATCGCGGTCGAAGCGCCAGCTGACGGTGTGGCCGGGCCAACTCTGGTTGCGCTTCAGCGCGATCCCACCCAGGCGTGCGCGCTGGAGGAATTCACTGGGCGCTTCCACGCGGTCGGACCACCAGTGGCCCTCGGTGTTCATGTACGCGCGCTGCACTTTCGCCTGCAGGCCGTCGGCATGCAGGGCGGCGATGTATGACCTGTCGCCGCTGGCCTGCCAGGCCATCAGGCTGGCGAAGCCGGTTTTTCCCGCGTCAGCCTCGGCGCGCAGCAGCGGATACCAGTCCTGTTGCCGGCCCAGTACGTCCACGACGTTCTCGCCCAGGTTGGCCAGTGCGCCCGGACCGCCACGGGCCACGCGGTAGTCCAGTGCCTGCAGGTACTTCGCATCGCCGCTCCAGCGCCACGCCGCCCAGAAGGTGTGCATCGTGTCGCCACTGCCGGAGCCGTTGTTCAACTCGCCGCCGCGGGTGGCACCGCTGGCCCAGTTGATCTCGTTGGGCAGGGTGAAGCGTCCCTTGTCGTCCTTGCCTGCGTGGGCCAGATAGCCATCGGCCAGGCCGATCACCAGCCCGCGGCCGGTGGGGTCGGCGTTGTACTGGCCCAGCAGGAACGCCGGGTGCAGCACCGGGAACGAATACGGCTTCTGCCACTGCCAGTTCGGTTCGCGGTAGACCTTGTTGCCACCGAACCAGTTGCTGGAGAACAGCAGGTGGCCCTGCGGGTTGCGCAGGATGATGCGCTCGTCGAAGGCCTTCACCGTTTCCATCAGGCGTTCCAGCGTCAGCGGATCGCCCCAGTTGAGGTAGAGCATGGCGCTGTTGGTGTTGATGCCTTCCTCATAGGAATGCAGCTCGTCGGTCTCGATGGTACTCAAGCCGTTGCTGAACATGCCGTTGCGGTACACCGCGTCGGACAGCGCGGTCAGCGAGGCGTTCAATCGATCCGGCTGCACGCCCATCAGGGCCAGCCCCGGCCACTGCTGGGTCAGGTCGGAATCGTCCGAAATGCCACCACCGAAGTCACCGTAGGCCCCCTGCCGTTCGTCGATCCACCAGTCGACGAACTGCCGCACCTGCGCCAGGTCCTGCACCTGGTTGAATGCCCACGCCGGCACGCCCCTGGGCACGGCAGGCGCCGTGTAGGGCGGGCGGCCCTGGCTGTTGTAGCTGATGTAGTTCCAGTACAGGCGGCCGAGTTCATGGTCCGGGTCCACCCGCAGCAGGTCGCTCAGGTCCGCGTACACGCGCGCGTACAGGCGCTGGCGCTTGGACGTGGTGTGCTCTTCCACCAGGAAGCCCCAGTTGTCGCGGACTTGGTTGAAGCGGTCGGCCACGTGCTCCTTCAGCGCGTCGGCACGCGGCTTGAACACCAGCCGGACCTGCGCACCGTCGAGGGCATCGGCATCGAAGCCTGGTGCGGCCGAGGCGATGCTCAGCCACAGGCTGTCCGGGGTGAGGATGCGATCGCGCAGGTCCAGCCACAGCGTGCGCGCCTGCCGTGGCGGCACCGACACCGATACATCGATCATGTCGCGCGCCGGCCAGATCGGATCCTTGATGCGGATGTTCAGCGGGATCAGTCCATCGTGGGTGGGCGGCAGGTCCAGCGCGGGAAGGTCGATGGCCACGCCGTCCAGGCCGTCGTGCATGTTCTCCCAGCTGTAGGCCCAGCTGCGGATCAGCGGCTGGTTGGCCGGCGCGTCACCCACCCCGGAAGGAATCAGCACGTGCACGATCGGCTGCGGATGTGCGGGCAGGGTGCCGGCATCCCGGCGGCGGGAACCGGCGCCCTTCGGCAGCGCCATCACCGTGCTGCGTTCGGCGGCCGGGAAACGTCCGTCGATGTAGCGGCGCAATGCGTCCAGGTTGGTGTAGTCGGGCAGCGCCCGGCTGTCGATGATGTAGGTCTGCTTCACCGTGCCTTCCGGCTCGGTGCCCTTGCTCACGTGGTAGGCCCAGATTTCCTGGATCGGTGTTTCCTGCTCGACGTTGCTGAAACGCAGCACGCCGCCGCGCTGCGCGGCAATGTCGTCGACGCTGCGCACCACGCCGCGCGGGCGCGTGACCAGCACGTCGGTGGCATGTTCGGCGTCGGGCCCGTGGGAAAGGGTGCCGAAGGCCGCACCACGGATCTCCACCCGGTTCACCGTTTCGGTGGCCGGCAGGGTCAGGTCCAGGTGCTGGCCGCCTTCCACATAGGTGTTCCAGTCCGGAAGCTGGAAGTAGTCATTGCGGCCGGGCAGGCGCGAGCGGTTGTACACGCCCGGCCAGGTGGTTTCGGCGATGCCATCGGTGGCCTTCCACATCCACGCCTTCAGGTCGCGGGTGTCGGCGAATTCGATCTTGCGGATGCGGGTGCCGGCCGACGCCAGCGCAGGCGGTGCCGCGCCTTCCCACCCGAAGCGATGGCGCCACGCGCGCTCGTCGCTGGCCGGCGCCACCGCGCTGGCCGGCGCCTTGCCGCCTGCCAGTGCCTGCACGGCGGGGGCGTCGAGCATGCGGTCGTACACCCGGATGTGCTGGAAGTCGCTGCCACGCAGGAAGTTGTAGCGGCTCTGCACCTGGTAGGGCGCCATCACCCGCCCGGCCAGGCCGAGCTGGTCCAGCGCCGCATCGTAATCGCCTGTGGCTTGTGCACGCGCCACTTCGCGGCCATCGATGAACAGGCGCACGCCGTGGTCCTCATCCCAGGCGAAGGCCAGGTGCAACCACTGGTCGGGACGCGGCAGTGCATCCATGCGGAACGACACGCGTGTGCGTGCCAAGTTGGCATCGGTGACGAAGGCATCGAAGCCGTGCCCGTTCCAGTCGATGCGCAGCCAGGCCATGTCCCAGCTGCTGTGGTCGGCGTAGCCGACGCGGAAGATCACGAACGGCGCTTCACCCACCGCATAGCGTGAACGCCAGTCGAAGGCCAGCGTGCCGCGCTGGGCCAGGATGTTGCCCGGCGCGTCCCAGGCAAGCACGCCGTCGTCTTCCCATTGGATGGCCTTGCCATGCTCGCCGTCGTCGACCACCGCGACCTTGTCGCGAAAGTTCGCTACGGCCTCACCGTGAGCGGTCACGGCCTGCAGGCCGTGATTGGCATCCACATCGAAGAGCAGGGTGGGGACATCGGCGGCGGCCGTCGCGGGGCCTGCAGCCAGGGCCACTGCCAGCAGCAGGCAGCGGGACACGGTCGTGCGGTGCGGCATGGAGACATTTCCTTTCAACGGGCGACGGCCGGCGGCGGGCCGCCGGACCGTAGCAAGGCCACGCCGCAGCGGCACCTTGCGGCGCAGCAGCGGTCATGGCGAACCGCGGCGCGTATCGGTACGCGCCGCCGGCGTTGCTCAGAACTTGTAGCGCACGCCCAGCAGGAACTGGCGGCCGGTTTCGGTGTACTGGAGTGGCAGGCGGCCGGTGGCGGGCGAGTACACCCATTCATCCGAGGCTTCGTTGGTCAGGTTGATGCCTTCCAGGCTCAGTTCCAGCTGGTCGCTGATCTTGTAGCGGATGGACGCATCAATGACCGTGGTGCCGGTCATGCCGTGGTAGCCGTCCAGGTTGAAGCCGGTTTCCTGACCGGGCACCTGGGTGAGGTAGTCATCGCGGTTGGTGGCGGAGACGCGGCCAGCGAAGGTCTCGCCTTCGTAGAACAGCGTTGCGTTCCATGACGATTTGGACAGGCCCAGCAGATCGTTCTTCATCACCGGCTGGCCAGCCGAGTTGATGTACTGGATCTTCGATTCGACCCAGGTGTAGTTCAGCTGCACGCCCAGGTTCGACCACTTGCCCGGCAGGAAAGTGAAGGGCTGGGTGTAGTTCGCCTCGGCGCCGTACAGCTCACCGCCGGGGGTATTGACTGGCCGGGTGAAGGTGAAGTCGTCGGTGGGCGAGGCGCCGGTACCGGTCAGCAGTTCGGCAGGCAGGCCGCTGTCGGTGTACGGGCGGTTCTCGCGCAGGGTCTGGACCGAGGTCTCGATGTCCTTGTAGAACAGGCCCAGGCCCGCCATCGCGCCTTCGGCGAAGTACCACTCGAAGCCCAGGTCGACATTGGTGGCGCGCGTCGGGTCCAGGTTGGGATTGCCGCTGGAGATGGTGCGCGCACCACCGGCCACGGCCACGGTTGCACCTGGCGTCAGGCTGCCCAGGCCCGGGCGGGTCATGACCTTGGCCGCACCCAGGCGGATCAGGAAATCGGGCGTGACCTCGGCCACCAGGTTGAACGAGGGCAGGGTGTCATCGTAGGTGCGGGTGGCGGTGGTGGAGGTGGTACCACTGGCCAGCGTCGACAGCCCGGTGGAGGTCTGCCTGGTGCGCACGTAGCGCACGCCGAAGTTGCCCGACAGCGGCAGCGAGCCGATTTCGGTGCTGAACTCGCCCATCAGGTAGGCACCACGGTCCTTCTCTTCCACGCTGCGCACGTTGTTGGCGCGCGGCGCGACGGCATAGATGCCGCTGTTGCTGTAGATGTCGAACTGGTCGGCGATTGCATCCAGGTTCGGCACCACCCAGTTGGACGGATTGCCATTGATGCCCTTCAGGCCGGCCTGGTTGATCATGTCCACGGGCACGATCCTGCTGCCGCTGGCGAAGGTCGGCACGGCCAGTTCGCTGGCACGGCGCAGTTCGGTGGTCTTGAACGTGTAGTCCTTGGCAAGCACGCCGCCCTTCAGGCGGAAGCCGGGGCTGATGTTCCAGTTGAAGTCGATCTGGCCGGTATCGAAGTCGTTGTCCACGTACTGCGGGCGCAGGCGGATTTCCGCCAGTTCCCAACCGTTGGGGTCGGTCGGGTCGATGCCGTAGTTGAGGATCGGGAAGCGGCTGTTGCCACGGTAGTCGTAGCTGTAGCCCTTGACGTCGTACTTGTCCATGATGACGGTGGTCTGCACTGGATTCTCGTGCCTGGAGCGCGAGATGCCCAGCTTGCCGGACACGGTGAAGTCGTCGCCGAAACGGTGCTGGCCGTTCAGGCTGATCTGCTTGAACTCGGTGCTCCACTCGTCGTGGCGGTTCTCGGTACGGATGTCGACGTTGTCGAATTCACCGTACAGCAGCGCGCCGTTGCGGATCTCGCCGTTCCTGACGATGGTGCTCGGCTTGCCGACCAGGCGCGGGGTGCTGCTGCTGCCACGGCTGAAGGAAATCGCTTCGATGTACTGCTCGTCGCGGGTGGCATCGATCTTCGAGTACAGCATGTCCAGCGATACTTCACTGGCATCGCTGGGCTTCCACTGCAGCGAGCCGGTCACGCCCAGGCGCTTCTGCTCGTGTTCCATCTGCACGTAGCGCGGGAAGCGCGGGTGGAATACATCAGCGGCGCGTGCGGCGGCGAACGGCGATGACGCAGCGAAGTTGCCATTGCTCGGGCCGTTGGCCCAGCGGCCGGTGTTGGAGCCTTCCTCCAGTGCCTGGCGCTCGGAGTAGGCCACCGACAGGAGGGCGCCGAAGGTACCATCGGCGAAGGTGTTGGAGACCAGCGCGGCCAGCCGCGGGTCGGCCTTTTCGGCCATCTGGTTGTAGCCGGCCTGGCCGCTTGCGGCGAAGGTGAAGCCGTCGTAGTCGAACGGGCGCGCGGTGCGCAGGTCGACAGTGGCACCCAGCGAGCCTTCCTCGACGTCGGCCGAGGCGGTCTTGCGCACCACCAGCTGCGAGAACAGGTCCGAGGCAAACACGTTGAAGTCGAAACCGCGGCCGCGGTTGGTACCACCGCTCTGGTCACCGGCGCCGACGGTGGTCAGCGCTTCCATCCCATTGATGCGCACGCGGGTGAAATCCGGGCCCAGGCCGCGCACCGAGATGTTGCGGCCTTCGCCGGCTTCGCGTGTGATCACCACGCCCGGAATGCGCTGCAGCGATTCAGCCAGATTGAGGTCGGGAAACTTGCCGATGTCTTCGGCGACGATGGCATCGACCACGCCGGCCTCGCCGCGCTTGATGTCCAGCGCCTTTTCGACACTGGCGCGATAGCCTGTGACGTTCACCGTGTCCAGGTCGGTAGCGGTCTGCTGCTGGGCGGCCGCGCTGGTGGACAGGGCGAGTCCCACCCCCAGGGCCAGCAAGGTAACCGGTGTCTTTTTTCCATGGATCCGAGATTGCATGCCTTTCCCCTCTCCCAAAGGTCTGGTATCGCAGCTGCGCGGCGAAATGACACCGCTAGTCAAAACCGACGTTAGCAGCACCACCGGGATCGGGCATCTTGCACCGCAACAGATTTGCAATGTCTCCAAGACGCTTGCAGGACAAAGGTTTCGACATATAGCCCAAGCGCTCTCAAGGCGTCTTCGGTCTAGAATGACACCGCTAGCCAATCGCCACGCCCCTCGCGTGGTCCACTTACACGCCATGCAGTGTCCCATGCTGGTGGCACGCGTGAAGGAGCTGAGATGGGTCGTATCGTGTGTTTTGGAGAGTTGTTGCTGCGCCTGGGTGCCCCCGGCAACGAACTGCTGCTGCAGTCGCCGCAACTCCAGGTCCATGTGGGAGGGGCCGAAGCCAACGTGGGTGTCTCGCTGTCCCGGCTTGGACATCAGGTGGCCATGGTCAGCACCGTGGCCGGCAATGCGCTGGGGGCGCATGTACTGGGTGAACTGCGGCGGCACGGCGTGGATACGCGCGGTGTGCGCGAGGACGCCGAGGGCCGCATGGGCCTGTACTTCCTCACCACCGGCGCGGTACAGCGCGCGAGCGAAGTGGTCTACGACCGCGCGGATTCGGCGTTCGCGCGCAGCACTGCAGCCGACTACGACTGGCCAGCGCTGCTGCAGGACGCGCAGTGGCTGCACGTCTCCGGGGTCAGCCCGGCGTTGGGCCCGCACGTGGCGGCGGCCACGCTGGCGGCGGCGCGCGCGGCAAGACAGGCCGGTGTCCGCGTCTCCTTCGACGGCAATTTCCGGCCCCGCCTCTGGCAGCGCTGGGGAGGCGATGCGCAGGCGGTATTGCGCGAACTGTTCGCGCAGGCCGACATCGTGTTCGCCGACTACCGCGACATGGAGGTCGTACTGGGCACCCGCTTCACCCAGCCGGACCTGATGGAGCGGATCGACGCGGCCGCTGCCGCCGCGTTCGGTGCCTTTCCGCAACTGCAGTGGATGGCCTGCACGCAGCGGCAGGTGCTGAGCGTGGACCACCATGTGCTGGGCGCTGTGTTGCTGGGTTGCGACGGAACCCGCGCACAGGCCCCACTGCGTCATCTGCAGGGCATCGTCGACCGCATCGGTGGCGGTGATGCCTTCGCGGCCGGCATCCTGCATGGCATCCTGTCCGGCCTTGATGCCGACGCCACCGTGCGGTTCGGCCTGGCCGCCGGGGCGCTGAAGCACTCCATCCCCGGCGATTTCAATCCTGTCAGCGAAGCTGACGTGCTGGCCCTGATGGGCGAGGAGCGATTCGATGTCCGCCGCTGATCCGCGCGTACGCGCGGTCCTGAAACTGGCACCGGTGATTCCGGTGTACACCCCCGAAGACGTGAATGACGCGGTCGAAGTGGCCCAGGCCCTGTTCCGCGGCGGCCTGCCGGTGATCGAAGTGACCCTGCGCACGCCGCAGGCGCTGGACGCGATCACGGCCATGGTCGAGGCCGTACCGGACGCGGTGATCGGTGCCGGCACCGTGCTTACCCCGGCGCAGATGCAGGCGGCGAAGCAGGCCGGAGCGCGTTTCGCGGTGTCCCCCGGCGCCACGCCGGCACTGTACGCGGCCGCGCGCGATGCCGACCTGCCGTACCTGCCCGGTGCGGCCACGGCCTCGGACCTGATCCTGGGCCTGGAGCACGGCCAAGACACGTTCAAGTTCTTTCCCGCCGTGCAGGCCGGCGGTGCCGCGCTGCTGGCGGCCTGGCACGGTCCATTCGCCGACGTGCGCTTCTGCCCGACCGGTGGCATCAGCGCGCAGACCGCGCCGCAGTTCCTGCACCTGCCCAACGTGCTGTGCGTGGGTGGCTCGTGGTTGACCACGCCGGCACTGCTGCAGACCCGCGACTGGGAGGCCATCGAGCGCCTCGCCCGCGAGGCCTCGGTGCTGGCCAGCTGAACCCGGCGCACGGATCTTCAAAGGTTTGATCGTGATCAAAGCGCCGGCCTCGTGCCGGCGTCATTCTGTGGGCAAGCGCACTACGGAGATCCGAACATGAATTCCACCATGAAGGCCGCTGTCGTGCGTGAGTTCGGCAAGCCACTGGTCATCGAGGAAGTCTCGGTACCACGCCCGGGGGCGGGCGAGGTACTGGTCAGGATCGAGGCCTGTGGTGTCTGCCACACCGACCTGCACGCCGCCGAGGGCGACTGGCCGGTCAAACCGAACCCGCCGTTCATCCCCGGTCACGAGGGCGTGGGGCACGTCGTGGCCGTGGGTGGCGGGGTCGGGCACGTCAGGGAAGGCGACAGGGTCGGCATCCCCTGGTTGTACTCGGCGTGTGGCCATTGCGAACACTGCCTGGGGGGCTGGGAAACGCTGTGCGAAACGCAGCGCAACACCGGTTACTCGGTCAACGGCGGCTTCGCCGAGTACGCACTGGCCGATGCCAACTATGTCGGCCTGCTTCCAAAGGACGTGGGCTTCGTGGAGATCGCGCCGGTGCTGTGCGCCGGCGTGACCGTCTACAAGGGCCTGAAGGTCACCGACACCAGGCCCGGTGACTGGGTGGCGATCTCCGGCATCGGTGGCCTGGGCCACATGGCCGTGCAGTACGCCCGCGCAATGGGCCTGAACGTGGCGGCGGTGGACGTGGACGACAACAAGCTGGCGTTGGCCCGGCAGCTCGGCGCGCAGATCACCGTCAACGCGCGCACCACCGACCCCGCTGCCTTCCTGAAGAAGGAAATCGGCGGCGCGCACGGCGCCCTGGTCACGGCGGTGTCGCCGAAGGCGTTCGAGCAGGCGCTGGGCATGGTCCGCCGTGGCGGTACCGTTTCGCTCAACGGTCTGCCGCCGGGCAACTTCCCGCTGGACATCTTCGGCATGGTGCTCAACGGCATCACCGTGCGGGGCTCGATCGTCGGTACCCGGCTGGACCTGCAGGAGTCGTTGCAGTTCGCCGCCGAGGGCAAGGTCGCCGCCACAGTCAGCACCGACCGCCTGGAAAACATCAACGACGTGTTCGCGCGCATGCACGCGGGCACCATCGAAGGCCGCGTGGTGCTCGACTTCGCCGCCTGACCGCTTGTGCATGGCCGCCGTCGCTCCGTCCCCCTCTCCCACGGACGCGGCGGCCATGCCGATCCATCGGTAGTACCGGCCGCAGGCCAGCAACCCCAGGCACTTCGCGCAGCCTTACAATGCGCGCATGCCCGCACTGCTCAAGACCCTGTTCCTGTCCTTCGTCGCCCTGATCGGCGGCGTGCTGTCGCTTGCGCTGGTCAGCAGCGTCGCCAGCTGGCTGCCCCCGCTGGTGGGCATGTCGCCGGACAACAACAGCGTGCAGCTGGGGTGGGATCTGGCCTTCAGCGTGCTCGGTGGCATCGCCGGCATTTCCTTCGCCACCTACTACGCGCCCTGCTGGCCGCGTTCGCATGGTTTTTCCATCTGGTCACTGATCGCGCTGGGCTGCGGCTACGCGGTGTGGGCCGCAGGCGCTGATTTTCCGCTCTGGTTCGTCATTTCGCTGCTGGCATCGCTGCCGTTGCAGCTGCTGGCCGGCTGGTGGTTCGGCCGCCGCGCGTCGCGCGACGCAAGGTAACGCCGCCCCTGTAGAGCCGAGCCCATGCTCGGCTGCCTGTGTCGATGTGCATGCAAGCCGAGCATGGGCTCGGCTCTACAGGTCCATGCGCGGCAGCGTCTGCTTCAACCGCGCGATGCCCTGCCATGGGTCACCCTTCAGCCGCTTCGCGCGCGCCAGTGCCTTGGCCATCGGAAACGCGTCGGCCGCACTGACGCGTGCAAGCTCTTCCCATCGCAGCGGCACTGCCACGCCGGCGCTGTCGCGTGCGCGCAGCGACCACGAGCACACGCTGGTAGCACCCCGTGTGTTGCGCAGCCAGTCGATGAAGATCACCCCGCCGCGCTTGGCCTTGCTCATCGTCGCCACGTAGCGATCAGGCTGCTCCAGCGCCATTGCCTGCGCGAACGCCTCGCAGAACGCCTTCGCCTCGTCCCAGCCTGCCTTGGGCTGCAGCGGCACCACCACGTGCACGCCCTTGCCACCGGACAGGCGTACGAAGCTCTTCAGGCCCACCTGCTGCAGGCGGTCGCGCACATCGCGTGCACCGGCTTTCACCTGTGCCCAGCTGACGCCTTCGCCGGGGTCGAGATCGAACACCAGACGATCCGGATGTTCGGGATCGGCCACGGTCGCGCCCCAGGGATGCAGCTCCAGGGTGTTCATCTGCACCAGCTGCAGCAGGCCGCGCGTGTCGTCGATGTAGACGTAATCCTCGCGGCCGCTTTTCTGCTGCAGGGGCACCGCATGTACCGCATCGCCCAGGCCGGGACCATGGTGCTTCTGGAAGAAACAAGCCTTGCCTACGCCGTCCGGGCAGCGCAGCAGTGACAGTGGTCGTCCGGCGATTTCGGGCAGGATCCAGCGCGCCATGCGCTGATAGTAGTCGGCCACGTCGCCCTTGCGCAGTTTCTGCTTTGGAAACACCACCCGCTCCGGATGAGTGATCTGGACCTCACCTCCGGCTTCGGCATCTGCGGTGCTCATTCCCAGGTCCTCCTTCTGCTTGTCGCTGCGCAGCCGCTTGAAACTGGCCTGGCGCAGCAGGCCTTCCTTGCCCCAGCCACGGAACGCCACCTCCGCCACCGCCACTGGTGTCACCCAGCGTACGCTGGCAGCGCGGAACGGCACATGCGCCGGCAACTGCAGCACGGGCGTCTTCACTGCCAATGGCCGCAGTGCCTTGAGCAGCGCACGCAGGCTTTCATCGTCGAAGCCGGTGCCAACGCGGCCGACATAGCGCAGGCCAGCCTTGTCCGGCGTGGCCAGAAGCAGCGAACCGAATCCCACCCGGGAACCCTTGGGTGCCGTGTAGCCGACAATCACGAACTCGTCGGTGTCTTCGTGCTTCACCTTCACCCAGCTGCGCGCGCGGGTATTCACGTACGGCGCATCCACCTGCTTGCTGACGATGCCTTCAAAGCCGGCCTCGCCGCTGGCATCGAATACCTGCGGCCCATGGTCGATCACGTGTTCGCTGAAGGCCAGGGTGCCGGGCGCGGGCCCGATGAGGTCCTTCAGCAGCGCCTTGCGCTCCACCAGCGGTGCACGACTGATGTCCACGCCGGCCACACCCGGAAGATCGAACACGATGTAGCGCAGTGGTTGTTTCGAACTGCCGTCGATCACGCGCTGCAACGCTGCGAAGTCACTGCGTCCTTCCTTGTCCAGCACCACCAGCTCACCGTCCAGTCGCGCATCACGCACCGGCAGCGCCCGCACGGCCTGCACGACCTCGGGAAAATCGGCCGTCCAGTCCAGGCCGTTGCGCGAGCGGAGTTTCACCTCGCCATCGTGCAGGTCGGCCAGCAGCCGATAGCCATCCCACTTGATCTCATGCAGCCAGCGCTCGCCGTCCGGGGCACTGTCGCGATGATCGGTCAACTGCGGTTTGAACCCGCGGGGATAGGGCGTATCACGTGCGCCGTGCAGCTGCAGTGCGCATGCATGCCAGCGCGCATCGGCCTTGCGTGTGGTCGTCCGTGCGGCGGGGACCGAGCGCACCGCCTTCCCTGCGGAACGCTTCTTCGCCGCAGGTGCTCGTTTCGGCATCGGTGCCGTCAGCAGGTCATCCGCCTCGGCGTCGCGCCCTTCACCATCGTCGCGCTTGATCAGCAGCCATTGCACCTGGCGTCCTTTCATCGCGGTGCGCACCAGCTTCCAGCCACCGGCCAGGCGTTGCCCATGCAGCACGAAGTCGATCTTTCCTGCCGCCAGTGCCTGCAGAGGATCACCTTCGCAGGCCCAGGTACCCTGATCAAACACCTCGACGTGGCCCGCGCCGTAGTGGCCTTCGGGAATGTCTCCTTCGAAGGTGGCGTAGGACAGCGGGTGATCTTCCACTTCCACGGCCAACCGCTTCTCACCGACGCGAAGCGAAGGACCTTTCGGCACCGCCCAGCTCTTCAGCACGCCGTCCATCTCAAGGCGGAAGTCGTAGTGGCGCGAGCTGGCATGGTGCAGCTGGATGACGAAGGTCGGCCGCCGCCTCGGATCACCGCGGACGCGCGTGTCGTCAGGCTCCGGTGTCTGCCCGGCGCCACCGCCAAGTCGGCGTTTGCGCCGGTACTGGTGCAGCGACATGGTCAACCTGCCTTGCGCCGGGTGGTTTTCTTCACGGCCTTTTTGGCGGTCTTCTTCGCAGCCTTCTTCGCCGGTGCCTTGCGCGTCGCCGTCTTCTTCGCCGGCGTGCGCGTGTTCGCATCCAGGCTCTTCTGCAGCAGCGCCATGAAATCGACCACGTTGGTACTGGCGTCCTCGCGCGGTGCCGGCTCATCGTCCACCCGCGTGGTGCCGCCCTTGGACTTGATGCGCTTGTTCAGCACCTGCTGCAGGCGCTCGCGGAATTCATCGTGGTACTGCGACGGATCCCAGTCGCCGGCCATCGACTCGATCAACTGTTCGGCCATCGCCGTTTCCTTGCTGGTGATGCGGTAGTCGGACAGCTTGCCGGTGGGCAGCTTGTAATCCTCGGGATCCACCAGTTCCTGCGGATAGCGCAGGATCATCAGCACCAGCGCGTCCTCATGCGGCATCACCGCACACAGGTATTCCCGTGTGCGCACCACCACCCGTGCGATGCCCACCTTGCCGGTACTGCGCAATGTCTCGCGCAGCAGCACGTAGCCCTTTTCGGCCTTCTTGCCGGGTACCAGCAGATAGGGTTTCTCGTAGTAGCGCGGGTCGATCTGCGCCGCATCCACGAACGATTCCACCTCCACCGCTTCGTGGCTTTCCGGCGCGGCCGACCGGATATCACCTTCCTCCAGCACGACGTAGCTGCCCTTGTCGTACTCATAGGCTTTGACGATGTCCTTCCAGGGCACTTCCTCGCCGGTGTCGGCGTTGACCCGTTCGAAACGGATCGGCTTGCGATCGCGGGAGTCGAGCATGCGGAACTGCAGATCGACCTTGCGTTCGCCGGACATCAGCGACACCGGCACATTGAGCAGGCCAAACGACAGCGTGCCGGTCCAGATCGGGCGGGCCATGGGCGTACCTTTGGCGGGGCAGGGTGCCCAGCGTGGGCCGGAGGGCGTAAACCAACCGTGTCCGTGCCGTGCACGTCAGGTGGCGCGACCACTTGGCTGTAGAGCCGAGCCCGCGCTCGGCTGCTTCAAGTGCCCGCCACTACTGCAGCAACGGCCTCACCGCCGCCGCCGGAATATGGTCCAGTGCGCGCCAGGCGTCCTCCACCACCGGCCGTGCCTGCGACCAGCTCAACCGCGACTGCCCGCGCATCTGCTCCCAGTGCTCGGCCAGTTCCTCGCAGGTATCGGCGGCATCACCACGTGGCCAATCCGCGGCGTGGGTGGTCAGCGCGAAGGCATACACCGGGCACAGATCACGCCAGTTGCGGTGGCTCTGGCCACGCCTCTCCTCGTAGTCGCTGAGCATGTACTGCAGGTAATCCTGTGCCACCGCCTGCGGATCTTCCTGGCGGCGCGTGCGGCGCTGCGCGGTGCGCTGGCCAAGCGGATCGAGCAGGGCGTTGAACACGGACGGTGCGGGTCGTTCAAGACGGGGCATGGCCGGCTCCTGCAGCGGGGGCGGGTGGGCAGGAATACGCGCGGTGCCGTTACCGGGGGGTGAGCGAGATGTTCATGACGCCAGGTTCGCAGTGGCTTTACCTGCAGGGCGGTGTAGTGGGAGCCCCGAGTGCAGGTACCAGACCATGAGCCGAGAGACCTCACGAGACCCGATGCGGGAAAACCACCCGCCCCTTCCCGGTGAACAGCGCGGCAAGCGCGATGCCGACAACGCCGACTACCGCGGCACCGGTGCGCCGTTCTTCGACGCCGAGCACGGTGACGACCATCTGCCGGTGAGACATGTGGCTGAACAGGCCGCCCAGGACCGCAAGGATGGCGGTGACCGCCATCGCGGTGGCCAAGAGAGCCCGCTCAAGCGCCGCGAGCGCAAGCAGCGCGCCAGCGACAACCAGGACGAGGCGCTGGAGGAGACCTTCCCGGCCAGCGACCCGACCTCGCCATTCGTGCCGGCCAAGGCCCCCGATTGACGGTAGCGCCGGGCCATGCCCGGCGCGCGCAGCGGTCCCGCGCTAGCGCCACGACCACTGCACACCCACGCTGGCCCGCCGTCCCGGCCCGGGCTCGTAGTAGCGGCCATTGCCATCGTTGACGATCACCGAGCCGATGTAGGCCTGGTCCAGCACGTTCTCCAGCCGCGCGAAAGCACGCAGTTCACCGCCGGGCAGGGTCCAGCGGCGTCCGCCCTCCACGTGCAACAAGGCAAAGCCCGGCGCCCGTTCGGTGGCGACGTCGTTGACCACGGTATCGCTGCTGGCCGTGGCCTCCAGTGCCCATTGCCAGTCGGCGGGGCTCCACTGCAGGCGGGCGAACGCCTGCTGGCGCGGCACACCCGGCAAGCGACTGCCCGCCGCGACCACGTTGTTCGAGGTCAGGTAAGGCGAGCGCACCTGCGCCTGCAGCCAAGTCCAGGCCAACTGCAGTTCCAATTGCTCGGCCAGCGGCTGTCGGTACTGCAGTTCCACGCCCTGGCGGCGGGTGCGGCCAATGTTGCGATAGGTGCTGCGCCCTCCGGTGTTGCTGGCAACGGCCAGCTCATCGTCGGTATCTGCACGGAACAGGCTGATATCGAGCTGGATTCCGCTCTGCGCGTGCCACTTGCTGCCAATCTCCAGATTGCGGCTGCGGGCGGCCGCCAGGTCCAGTGCCAATCCCGCCTGCCCGTCGGCGCGATAGCCCAGTTCGTTGAAGGTGGGGGTTTCGAAACCGCGGCCGACCGCAGCATGCAGCCGCCACTGCGGGCTGGCCTCAAAGCTGATCCCGGCCACCGGCGTGGTGGCCTGGTAGCGCCGGCGGCCACTGTCATCCGGGTTGCGGCCGATGATGTAGCGGTCGTCGGATTCGAAGCACACGGTGCTGTGGCGCAGGCCAGCCAGCAATGACCAGCGTGGACTCCACTGCCACCACGCCTGCGCGAACTGATCGACGTTATGCACGGTGTCGATCTGGTCTCTGCGCAGGCGCCCCCGTACGCCCAGCGTGCTGCCGATGAAGTTCTCGTAGCCGGTCCGATGCTGGCGCTGGCGGTCGGCGCTGAGCCCGGCCACCAGGTCCAGCGGTCGCCCGGCCAGATCGCCGTGCCAGCCCCAGCGCGCGTCCAGCCCGCCGTAGCCGGCGTCCAGATCGATCACGCCGCCGGCATGCAGCGGATTGGCCTGCGCCGTGGGCGGAATGGGCAGGAACTGGGTCACCGCGCGCTGCCCGGCATAGCCCATCAACTGCCAGCGCTGCGCGCCCGTTTCACGGGTCCAGCGCAGGCCGGCCTGCTGCTGGCGCACCGATTTGCGGGTGTTGTACGGGTGCGCCACCGCCGTGGCCTGGCGCGGATCAGCCGCCACCTGGGCACGGGTCAGGCCCAGCGGATCCTGTGCATCGGGGGCATCGAGCGCATTGAGCAACAGCTCCAGCCGCCCACCGCCCAGCGCACCACCGATGCGTGCGTTGAGCGATTCACGGCGCGCACGGCTGTGGTCCCGCCAGCCATCGGTGCGGAGGTGATTGGCGGCGATGTTGTAGTCCAGCAGTTGGCCGGCACCCTTCAGCTGCGCGCCGACACTGAGCGTGTTGTCGGCACCAGCGTTGAGCCGCAACCGCCACGGGTCGCCGGCCTGGCCCTGCGCGCTCCAGACCTGCAGCACGCCACCGGAGGAGTTGCCGTACAGCGCCGAGAACGGCCCGCGCAGCACGTCGATGCGCTCGGCGCCCAGCAGGCTGGCGTGTGACAGCTGGCCCTGGCCATCGGGCATGGTGGCCGGCACGCCGTCGATCAACACCCGCACCCCGCGCACACCGAAGGTCGAGCGCGCGCCGAAGCCACGGATCGACAGCTGCGTGTCCTGCGCGAAGTTCTGCCGGTCGCGCGCCAGCAGCCCCGGTACCCCGGCCAGCGCCTCGGACAGCTGCGCGCCGGTGCCAGCGCGGCTGGCATCGATCCAGACCGTGTCCTGGCTGGCCGGCAGCGCGAACGGGTCGATGCCCGGCACCCGTGCGGCCTGTACCTGCACCGCAGGCAGGGCGGTGGGCGCAGGCTCGGCCACCGCTGTCCAGGGCGACAGCAGCAGGGCAGACAGCGGAAGGCAACAGCGTCGTGCGGCGGGATTCATGATTCAGGTTGATGGATCGGGCGGCAACGCACGCCATGGTACGGGGCCGCGGATGACGATGGCGGCGGCCAGCCCCGGCAGGCTTTGTTACGATGGGCTGTTTCCGGCCGAAAAGCCGCGAACCGCGTGGCGCAATTCCTCCCCCTTTCCGTCTACCGAACGAGTACCGCCGTGTCCTTCTTTGCAAACGTGGAACTGGTCCCAGGCGACCCGATCCTGGGCCTGACCGAGGCGTACAACGCCGACAGCCGCCCGACCAAGGTCAACCTGGGTGTGGGCATCTACTACGACGAGAGCGGCCGCATTCCGCTGCTGCGCGCCGTCAAGCAGATCGAGCAGCAGCTCGCCGCTGAAGCCAAACCGCGCGGCTATCTGCCGATCGATGGCCTGCCGGCGTACACGCAGGCCACGCGTGAGCTGGTGTTCGGCAAGGACTCGCCGCTGCTGGCCGCCGGCCGCGTCACCACCGCACAGACCGTTGGTGGCAGCGGTGCGCTGCGTGTCGGCGCCGACGTGCTGAAGAAGCTGCTGCCGCACGCCACCGTTGCGCTGAGCAACCCGAGTTGGGAAAACCACCGCGCCGTGTTCAGCGCGGCCGGTTTCGAGGTGCTGGACTACACCTACTTCGACCCGACCACCCATGGGGTTGATTTCGACGGCATGCTGGCCGACCTGGGCAAGCTGGAAGCCGGCACCGTGGTGCTGCTGCATGCCTGCTGCCACAACCCCACCGGTGCCGACCTCACGGTCAGCCAGTGGAAGCAGGTCGCGCAGCTGCTGAAGGACCGCCAGCTGTTCCCCTTCATCGACATGGCCTACCAGGGCTTCGACAAGGGCATCGAACAGGACGGCGCCGCGGTGCGCATCATCGCCGAAGCAGGCATCGACAGCTTCATCGTCGCCAACTCGTACTCCAAGTCGTTCTCGCTGTACGGCGAGCGCGTGGGTGCGCTGTCGATGGTGGCGCCGACCGCCGTTGACGCCAAGGCCGTGCAGTCGCAGGTCAAGCGCGTGATCCGCACCATCTACTCCAGCCCGTCCACCCACGGTGCCGCGCTGGTGGCCGGCGTGCTGACCAACCCGGAACTGCGTGCGATGTGGGAGCAGGAGCTGACCGAGATGCGCGAGCGCATCCACGCCCTGCGCCAGGGCCTGGTCGAGAAGCTGGCCGCTGCAGGTGCACCGCAGTTCGGCTTCATCAACGAGCAGGCCGGCATGTTCTCCTACTCCGGCCTGAGCCGTGAGCAGGTCGAGCGCCTGCGCGACGAGTTCGGCATCTACGCCGTCGGCACCGGCCGCATCTGCGTGGCCGCGCTGAACCAGAACAACCTGGAGTACGTCGCCAAGGCCGTGGCCACCGTCGCCAAGGGCTGAAGCAACGCTCCAGTGGCTTGAAGACAAAGGCGCCGAAAGGCGCCTTTGTTTTTGCTCCTGCTTTGCCTTTGCCACACTCTCCGCGCTCGCGGCGAACCCTGAAGCGCAGGGCGAGGCACACCGTGGCCAGGACCGTGAGGCGCATGGATGCGCCGATCGAGCCCCCATGGATGGGTTTACGGCGTGTCCTGGCCACGGTGTGCCTCGCCCTGCGCCTCCATGAAGGAAGGCGCCACGAGCGCAACGCATCTGGAAACGATTACGCCTTCCCGCGCTCACGCACGGCCCCGCCATACGGGCGACAATAGGCGTTTTCCCGCTGCCGAGACCTGCCCGACCATGTCCCGTACTTCGTTGACCCGCTTCCTGATCCAGGAACAGCACGCCGGCCGCATCAATGCCGACCTGCGCCAGCTGATCGCCGTGGTCGCCCGCGCCTGCACCAGCATCTCCATCGCCGTCAGCAAGGGCGCCCTCGGTGGCGTGCTCGGCGACGCCGGTACCGGCAACGTGCAGGGCGAAGCGCAGAAGAAGCTGGATGTGATCAGCAACGAGATCCTGCTTGAAGCCAACGCCTGGGGTGGCCACCTCGCCGCCTGCGCCTCCGAAGAAATGGACCACAGCCAGCCGGTGCCGGACATCTACCCGCGTGGTGATTTCCTGCTGCTGTTCGATCCCCTCGACGGCAGCTCCAACATCGACGTCAACGTCTCCGTCGGCACCATCTTCTCGGTACTGCGCTGCCCGACCAACGTCGAACTTCCGGGCGATGACGCCTTCCTGCAGCCGGGCAGCAAGCAGATCGCCGCCGGCTACTGCATTTACGGGCCCAGCACCCAGCTGGTGCTGACCGTCGGCCACGGTACCCATGCCTTCACCCTGGACCGCGAGAAGGGCGAGTTCGTGCTGACCACCGAGAACATGCAGATCCCGGCGGCAACCCAGGAGTTCGCCATCAACATGTCCAACCAGCGTCACTGGGAAGCGCCGATGCAGGCCTACGTCGGCGACCTGCTGGCGGGCAAGGAAGGCGCGCGCGGCAAGAACTTCAACATGCGCTGGATCGCCAGCATGGTGGCCGACGTGCATCGCATCCTGACCCGCGGCGGCATCTTCATCTACCCGTGGGACAAGAAGGATCCGTCCAAGGCCGGCAAGCTGCGCCTGATGTACGAAGCCAACCCGATGGGCCTGCTGGTCGAACAGGCCGGCGGCGCCGCCTGGACCGGCCGCGAGCGCATCCTCGACATCCAGCCCGACCAGCTGCACCAGCGCGTACCGGTGTTCCTCGGTTCGCGCGAGGAAGTGGCTGAAGCCGTGCGCTACCACAACGCGCACGACGACGCACAGGGCTGAGGGCCTATCGCCTGACAGCGGTCATGGCAGTTCGATGACATGACCGTGGGGTGACACCGAGGGCGGCAAACGGCACCATCAAGCCGTTGCCGCCTAAGGAATGCACGCATGCACGAGCAGGGCCCGGTCGATTTCATCGAAGTCATCCACAACGCCGTCCCCAGCGAGGTCTGCGCGGCCATCGTTGAACGCCTGCGCGCCACGCGTGGCCTGCAGCCCGGTGCCGTGGGCAGTGGCGTGTTCCCGGAACTCAAGCACAGCAAGGATCTGCGTATCAGTGGCCTGGACGGCTGGCAGGATGTCGACCAGCAGCTGCAGATCGCGGTGTTCAACGGCCTGCTGACTTATCTACGCCGTTATCCACAGGCTTTGATCGCCCCGCTGATGTTGCAGATCCAGGACAGCAACGGCCAACCGCGACGCCTGTCTGCCGAGGACTTCCCTGACATGCCACCGCAGCAGCTGGCCGACCTGGCTCGCACCTGCCTGCGTCCGGGTGCGATCAACCTGCAGTGGTATGCGGCAGGCGAGGGCGGCTATCCGTACTGGCACTGCGAGCTGTACCCCAAGGATGCGCAGGCCGAGACCCTGCATCGGCACGTGTTGTGGACGCTGTACCTCAACGACGACTTTGACGAAGGCGAGACCGAGTTCCTGTTCCAGGGGCGGAAGATCGCACCTCGTACCGGCAGCCTGCTGATTGCGCCGACTGCGTTCACTCATACCCATCGTGGCAATCGCCCGCAGGGTGGGGACAAGTTCATCGCGACCAGCTGGATCCTGTTCCAGAGTGCGCAGAAGTTGTTCGGGGGGTGACGCCGAGCGGCTCGTCGGCCTCGGATGTAGAGTCGAGCCATGCTCGACGGATGGACTCAGAACAACGACCCCTGCGGCGAATCCTTCTTCGGCGGCAACGGCTTCAGGAACCGGCTGCAATCCAGCTTCGGCCAATGACTGTTCTGCGCGTTGAAGCCGAGGCGCTTGCGCGCCAGCTTGAAGCGGTTGTTCAACAGATCCGCATACACACCCTGGCCCCGCATGCGGGTTCCGAACTGGCTGTCGTAGTCCTTGCCGCCACGCAGCTGCTGGATGGTGCTCATCACATGCGCGGCACGATCGGGATGATGGGTGTCCAGCCAGTCGCGGAACAACGGCGCCACTTCAAGCGGCAAGCGCAGCAGCACGTAACCAGCGGTACTGGCGCCAGCGTCGTGCGCAGCCTCCAGCACGGCCTCCAGCTCGCTGTCGTTGATCCATGGGATCACCGGCGCCACCATCACACCGACCGGAATGCCCGCTTCATGCAGACGCTTCATCGCGCGCAGCCGTGCATGCGGCGCCGATGCGCGCGGTTCCAGCTTTGCGGAAAGATGCGGGTCCAGCGTGGTCACCGAGAAGTGCACGCTGACCAGGTTCTCCGCCGCCAGCGGTGCAAGCAGATCGATATCGCGCTCGACCAGTGCGTTCTTGGTGATCAGCGAAAAAGGATGCTTGGTCTCCAGCATCACTTCGATCAGCTGGCGGGTCAGCTTGAACTTGCGCTCGATCGGCTGGTACGCATCGGTATTGATGCCCAGTGCGATCGGCTGCGGCACGTAACCCGGCTTCGACAGCTCCTTGCGCAGCAGCTGGGGGGCATTGGTCTTGGCGAACAGCTTGGTCTCGAAGTCCAGGCCCGGCGACAGGTTCAGATAGGCATGCGAGGGGCGCGCGAAGCAGTAGGAGCAGCCATGCTCGCAGCCGCGGTAGGGATTTACCGACTGGCTGAAGCCGACGTCCGGCGAGGTGTTGCGGGTGATGATGCTACGCGCGGTCTCGGCACGCACCTCGGTGCGGAGGCGCGGGGCAAGGAACTCCTCGCTCTCGTCCACCGCCCAGCCGTCGTCCACCGCCTCGCTGACGGTGCTTTCAAAGCGCCCGGCAAGGTGGGACGTGGAACCTCGGCCCTTGATCGCAATACCCATTGTGGCAGCGTACATCGTGGCCGTCTCAATGGCTGCGACGGCCGCCTGAAGGGTTCAGGGCGGTGCTGAGCCGAGCATGGGCTCGGCTCTACAGTTGATGCAGAGACCTTGTAGAGCCGAGCCTACGCTCGGCTGCAATGCATCAGAGCAGCGCCAGGTAGCCGCGCACCGTAGCATCCAGCCCGTCATACAGCGCTTCGCCGATCAGCGCGTGGCCGATCGATACTTCCAGCACGTCCGGCACGTTCGCCAGGAAGTCACGCAGGTTGTCCTGCGACAGGTCGTGGCCGGCGTTGACGCCCAGCCCAACCGCCTGTGCGCGGCGTGCGGCGGTGGCAAACAGCGCCAGCATCGCCTCGGCATCACCGGCGGCGTGCGCTTCGGCGTAGGGGCCGGTGTACAGCTCGATGCGATCGGCGCCGACGTCGGCCGCCTGCTCCAGCAGCGGATTACCGGCGTCAACGAACAGGCTGACCCGGCAACCCATCGCCTTCAGTTCGGCCACCAGTGGTCGCAACCGCTCGCCGTCACGCTCGAAGTCGAAACCGTGATCGGACGTGATCTGCCCATCGCCATCCGGCACCAGCGTGGCCTGCGCCGGGCGGGTCTGTTCGCACAGCGGCAGCAGCCCGGGGTAGCCCTCGCGCGGCGGCGCGAACGGGTTGCCTTCGATGTTGAATTCGACGCCACGCGCGCGGGTCAGCGTCGACAGCGCCAGCACGTCCTCGGCGGTGATGTGTCGGCGGTCCGGCCGCGGGTGCACGGTGATGCCATGCGCACCGGCGTCCAGGCAGGCCTGGGCGGCACGCACCACGTCCGGTTCGGCACCGCCGCGCGAATTGCGCAGGACGGCGATCTTGTTGACGTTGACGCTGAGCTGGGTCATGGAACGGAACTACTGGGAAAGAGGGGACGGATCGTGGTCGTTGTGGTCGTCACCAGGGCGGGCCTGGGCCCGCTCGCGCAGGCGGCGCAGTTCCTCGGCATCGACCAGGGTGGCAGGGTCGCGCTGCAGATCGCCGAAGCGGGCCACGTAGCCGCCTCGCACCCAGGCCAGCAGGAAGGCGAGGGCGGCCAGCAGGCACAGAGTCATCAGCCCGGCGCTGGGGGTCTTCAGCGCGAAGGCGAAACAGCCCAGCGCCAGCAGCAGGTACAACCAGTACATAGTGGGGCTCCCCGGGTGATCGCCGCAGTGTAGCGCTGCGTCAGAGCAGCGGCGAGGCCAGCCGGGCGAAGGCCTCGGGCAGGCGGTGCAGCCACAACGAGCGGCCGGCCTGGTCGCGCACCCGCGTGGAACGGTCGAACTCACCCTGCAGCAGTTCGGCCAGGGCAGCCACCCGGTCACGGTCACTGATCATCATCGACAGCTCGAAGTTCAGCCGGAAGCTGCGGTGATCGAAGTTGGCACTGCCAACGATGCAGACATCGTCGTCGGCGATGAAGGCCTTGGTATGCAGCATGCGCGGGCCGTACTCGTAGATCTTCACCCCGGCATGCAGCAGCTCGTCGAAGTAGGAGCGGGCGGCCTGGGTGACGAACCAGGAATCGCTCATCTTCGGTACCAGCAGGCGCACGTCCAGGCCGCCCAGCGCGGCCGAGGTCAACGCCATCCGCGCCGCTTCGCCCGGCACGAAGTAGGGCGTGACCAGCCAGACACGCTCATGCGCTTCCTGGATCGCCGCCACGTGCAGGCGATGGATCGTTTCCCAGCCCGAGTCCGGACCGGAGACCAGCACCTGGGAGTTGATCGCACCATCGCCGCGCAGCGGCATGTCGGCCGGCCACAGACGGGCGATGTCCATGCGCGAGGGATCCTGCCCACTTGCGTAGAGCCAGTCCTCGGCAAACACCAGCTGCAGGCTGCGCACCACGTGGCCGCGGATGCGCATGTGCAGGTCGCGGTAGGCATCCGCCCTGCGGCTTTCATCCTCGTCGTCGGTGATGTTGATGCCACCGGTGAAGGCGAGGCGCCCATCGACGATCACCAGCTTGCGGTGGGTACGCAGGTTCAACCACGGGCGCTTGAACGGCTTCAGCAGCTGCCGTGGGTGGAACCAGATCGCTTCGCCACCGGCGTCGAGCAGCGGCTGCAGGAAGCGGCTGGGCAGGGCGGAAGAGCCTACGGCATCGAGCAGCAGGCGCACCTGCACGCCGGCCTGTGCACGTTCCACCAGCGCGTCACGCAGGGCGGTTCCGGCATGGTCCGGGTTGAAGATGTAGTACTCCAGATGCACGTGGTCGCGTGCCTGTGCGACGGCCTCAAGCAGCGCGGCGTAGGTCGCCGCGCCGTCCACCAGCCAGGTCACTTCGGTGGCGCTGCTCGGCGCAAGCCCGGTCGTGGCCTGGGCGATCTTGGCCAGCTCGGTGCAGTCGGCGTCGGGTGGGCAGACGTCGCTGTAGTGCTCCATGCCCGACCGCGCGCGGCCACGGCGCAAACGCTGCCGCTTCACCTTCTGCGGGCCCAGCAGGTAGTAGATGAAGAGGCCCAGGTACGGCAGCAGCGCCAGCGACAGGATCCAGCTCAGCGTCGCCACCGGCTCGCGCTTCTGCAGCATGATCCAGCCGGTCAGCGCGAGCAGGTACAGCAGATAGGCCACCGCCAGGATGGTACCGAGGTGGGCAATGCCGTCCAGCCAGTGGCGCAGGGAGTCGAAGAGGGCGAGCATCCGCCGATCATAGCGGCGCATGCCACCCGATGGGATCCAACCTCGACCCGTGTGCCAGGATGAGAACAAAAAAAGACGCCCCTGTTTCCAGGGGCGTCTGCAGTCGCGTCATGACTGTTGTGTTGCGGTGTAGCGATTACTGCTGCACAAAACCGATCTTCTTCATCTGAGCGTTCTTCGCAGCGGCCAGAACCTTGGCCATCACGTCGTACTCGGAATCCGGGCTGGCGTCGATGCGCAGTTCCGGCTGGTTGGTCGGGTCACGCTGGACCTCCTGCTCCATCCGCTGCTGCAGCTCGCTGGTATTGATCGGGCTGTTGTTCCACGAGACCTGGTTGCTGGCGTCGATCTTCAGTTCGATCGGCGGCGGCGGTTCGACCAGCTGCGGCGGTGGGTTGAGCACGCGCTGCGGCAGGTCCACGGCGATCGGGTACGTCATGATCGGCGCGGTCACGATGAAGATGATCAGCAGAACCAGCATCACGTCCACGAGGGGCGTGACGTTGATGTCTGCCATGGGGCCCTTGCCACCACCACTACTGAATGCCATGGCTTATTGCCCCTTTTCTTTGGTCGCGACGAAGCCGACGTCAAGCATGCCCTGCTCCTGCGCGACCTTGGTCAGGTCGTTGATGACACGCATCTTGGTGGTGCGGTCACCACGCAGGTTCAGCGGCGGCTGCGGGGTCTGCTGGGCGGCGGTCGCCAAGCGCGACTCGAGAGTCTGCTTGTTGATTTCTTCGTCGTTCCAGTAGATCGAGCCGTCTTCCTTGACTGCCAGGGTGATCGGTCCGGAACGCTTTTCAGCGTCTTCCGGCTTCTGGATCAGGTTGGCTTCCGGCAGATCCACCTTGACCTTGTGGGACATCAGGGGCGCCGTGATGATGAAGATGATCAGCAGCACCAGCATCACGTCCACGAGGGGCGTAACGTTGATGTCGGCCATGGGGCCGCCGCTGTTACCACTACTGAAAGCCATAACGGGCTCCGTCTAGATCTTGGTGACTACTTACGTTCGTCGCTGGGTGACGCGCGCCGCAATTAGCGGACGCGCGAGCCGGTGGCGAAGAAGTCGTGCAGGTCGTGCGCGAAGGTATCGAACTTGCTGATGGTCGCGCTGTTGATCTTGCTGAAGAAGTTGAAGGCGAACACGGCCGGGATCGCGACGAACAGACCGATCGCGGTCATGATCAGCGCTTCACCCACCGGGCCGGCAACGGCGTCGATCGAAGCGGAGCCGGTGGCACCGATCTTGATCAGCGCGCCGTAGATGCCCCACACGGTACCCAGCAGACCGACGAACGGAGCGGTTGCGCCGACGGTGGCCAGCAGGGTCATGCCCGACTGCAGCTTGTTGCTTTCGCGGGTCACGGCCTGACGCAGGGCGCGGTCGACGAACTCCGAACGGCTCAGGTTCTCACCCACGCCGCCGGTGGCGCCGCCTTCAGCGCGCTGGTGGTGGGCAGCCGCCTGGGCAGCGTCCAGGGCGATCTTCGAGAACGGCTCGGAAGCCGGCTGTTCTTCCATCGCACGGATGGCGTCCTGCGCGTTCGGGGTGTCCCAGAACAGGCTGACGACGCGATCGGCGGCGCTCTTCAGGCGGGTAGCACGGAAGATGTTGATGACGGTCCAGTACCAGGACATGGCCGACATGACGACCAGGGTCAGCAGCACGACCCAGGAAACCGCGAAATCACCCGGCTTGGTGGTCATTTCGTGGATCAGGTGCTCGAAGCCCATCTGCGACAGGGCGTTGGACGGATTGCCCCCGGCAGCAGCGGCGATGAAAATTTCCTGCAGCATGACGCTTACCTTTGTTGTGTGTGGTGATAAAGGGTGTAGCTAAGCTAAACAATCGAACCGGGAGCGGGGGTGGCCGGCGGCCACCCGGGCGCATCAGTTCAGCGCAAAGTTGACCGGAACGCGAACGCGACCTGCCGTCTTCTTACCGCCTGCTTCAGCGGCGTTGAAGCGCCACTTGCGAGCCGCTTCCATCGCAGCACGGTCCAGGTCGCGGTTACGGCTGGACTTTTCCACCGTGACATTGGTGACGTTGCCGCTGGCATCGACATCAATGATCAGGATCACTTCGCCCTGGATACCCGCGCGGAAGGCTGCCGGCGGGTAGCGCGGCGGATTCATGGCCTTCGACGAGATGTCCACGCTGGCCTCGATCGAGGTCGGCGGTGCCGGCGGCGCCGGAGGCGACGGCGGGGTGACGATGTCGTTCGGGCGCGGTTCCGGCACGTCCACGACCGGCGCCTGCGGCGGCGGCGGGACCGGCGACGGCTTCGGCGGCGACAGATTCTTCACCGGCGGCGGCGGAGTATCGGTCGGCGGCGGCGGCGGCGGCGGCGGGGGCGGCGGCGGCGGGGCGTCGACGATCGTCACCATGACGTTGCGCTCCTTCTCAGCCACGGCCTTGGGAGCCACGGCGGGGATCAGGAGCATCATGAACGCGGCCAGATGCAGGGCAATTACAAACGCGATGCCGACGATGCGAGGCCAGCTCAGCCCCTTGTCATCGGGTTGTTCGTACCGGTGAACGACTAGTTGTTCCGTCATGCGCCAAGAGCTCAATAGTGGGGCCGGGATGCCGGGGGCGGAATCCCTGATCAGCGGTGCATGACACCGCAGGAACCTCCAAGCTTATACCAATCCTGAGCGCCTGCGCATCAACTGTGCAGGCATTCAGGCGTTATTCCTACTTACTTCAGGTTGATGATTTTTTTGGCATCAGCCTGGTTCTTCACACCCTTCGCCAGCGCCTGCTGGGCGGCCTGCTTGGCCTCCGGGATGCGACCTTCGGCATGCAGGACGCGTGCCAGGTTCAGGTAGGTCTCACCGTCCTTGGACAGCGGGGCAGCCTTCTGCCACGCATCGATCGCCTGCGGCACCTGGTCGGAGTAGTAGTAGGACTGGGCCAGCGCCAGGTAGACCTGGTAATCCGGCTTCAGGATGCCCTTCTGCAACCCTTCGTTGATGACCGCGATGACGTCCTTTTCCTTGTGTTCGGTGTTGGCATAGATCGAGTACAGCTGCTTGTACTCGCGCTCTTCGGTGAGCTGGCCGCTGCTGCGCAGCTTGTCCATCACCGCGGCAGCCTTTTCCATCTGGTCGGCCTGCATGTACATGCTGGCCAGGTTCAGCTGGGCCTTCTTGTCGTTCGGGTTCTTGGCGGCCAGCGCCTCGGCTTCCTTCACCGCTTCGCCGGACTGGCCGGCTTCGGCGAGGGCCGCCATCAGCAGCTGGTTCCAGTTGTCCTTCGGTTCGGTGGCACCGGCGATGGCCTGCTTGAGCACCGGGATCGCTTCCTGGTAGCGCTCCAGCTGGTACAGCGCCTGGCCCTTGGCGATCAGTTCTTCCGGCTTGGTCGACTTGCTCTCGGCGAAGTACTTGTCCAGGGTCGCCAGGCCTTCGGCGGTCTGGTCTTCCTGCAGCTGCAGCTGGCCCAGCATCAGCATCGACTGGAAGTGGCCGTTGTTGTCCAGGCCGTTGAACTGCAGGACCTGCTTCAGGTAGGCAACGGCAGCCGGCGTGTCGTCGGTCTGGTAGGCGGCCTGCGAGGCCAGCTGCGCGGCCAGCGACTTGTCGTACTCGTTCGCGGCGCTGTCAGCGAGGATCGCGTCGGCCTGCGTGCGCGTCTCCGGGAACTTTTCCTTGTTGTAGCTGTCGATCATCTTCTGCAGCTTGCTGCCCAGCTTGGCCGATGCCTTGACGGTCGGCTCCTCGCGGGTCGCGTTCGGGTACAGCGCTTCGGCCTTGGCCTGCTTGCCGCCGCGGTTGCCACGCTCGGAGGAACGCGAGGACTGCGCGAAGGCATCGGTGACCACGGCGCCGGTCAGGGCGGTCGCGACGAGGACGGAAAGCACAGCTTTGTGGTTACGGAAAATCATCGTTCACCTCGATCGAACCGCCGGTTAGCGGCAAAGTCGGACTGTCAGAAAAATCTGAGCCGCCAAACGTATCAGAAACAGATGGCGTGAGAAATCGTTTTATGTGCTGCAATACAGCATAGAAATGCGCACTCATCCGCACTTTGGCCGCAGCCCGGCCGCCTGCGCCTGCTGATAGACCGGCGTCAGAGCCGGTGCATCGCGTCGCAGTTCCTGGATCCGGTTGGCTGGGTCGGGGTGGGTGGACAGCCATTGTGGGCTGCGACCGCCACTGGCAGCCATCATGTTCTGCCACAGGTCGACCGCCTGCGCCGGGTTGAAGCCGGCCTGGGCCATCAGTCGCTGGCCGATCACGTCGGCCTCGCTTTCCTGGGTGCGTGAACCGGGCAGCAGGAAGGCGGTCTGCGCGCCCATGCCACCAAGCTGGTTGACGGTGCTGGCAGCGCCTTCGCCGTAGGCCGCGCCGGCCAGCGCACCGAGCACGGCCAGCCCGGTCTGCGCGCCCATCTGCCGGGTGATGCGCTCCTCGTGGTGGCGGGCGATGACGTGGCCGATTTCATGGCCGATTACGGCAGCCAGCTGATCCTGGTTCTTGGCGACGGTGAAGATGCCAGTGTTCACGCCGACCTTGCCGCCGGGCAGGGCGAAGGCGTTGGGCTCCTTGTCGACGAACACCGCCGTCTCCCACCGTACGCCACGGTATTGAGGCGGCAACTGCGCGACCAGGGCATTGACCACGCACTGCACATAACCGTTCTGGCGGCCGTCGGTGCTGATCTTTTCCTTCTGCTTGGTTTCGGCGAACGCCTGAGCGCCGAGCTGATCCAGCTGCGCCTGCGACACCCCGCCCACCATCTGCCGGCGGCCGGTAGGGGAGGTTGTGGTCGCGCAGGCGCTGACCAGGGTGGTGATGACAAGGGCCAGCAGCAGTTGTTTCATGGATCCACCCCCGTGTTCATATGCGCAGTGTGTAGCGTAGCGGCTTAATCTTTCGTCAAGCGGACACGGCGTTACGTTGCCCCGAAGAACACAAGTGCGGCAAGCGCCACACCGTTGTTCAGCGCGTGCGCGGCGATCGCGGCCCAGAGCGTACCGGTGCGCTGGTACAACCAGCAGAACGCAGCCCCCATGCCGCCATAGACCAGCCACAGCTGCGCGATCTCGGCCGGGCCGTTGGCGCTGGTGCCAGGGATTTCATGGATGAGGGCAAAAGCAAGGCTGCTCAGTACCACGCCCAGCCACGGACGCCCGGCTTTCCACAGGCGGCCAAACAGCACGCGGCGGAACAGCAGCTCCTCGTAGGCCGGTGCCAGTACCACCGCGAACAGCACCAGGAACAAGGGGAAGCGCGCGATCGCGCTCTGCATCAGCGCCAGGTTGGTGGGAACCGGCTCGATACCGAACTGCTTGGCCAGGAAGGCGATGCCATTGCTGCCGAGCACGATCAGGGTCGCCACCAGCAGGGTCCAGCCCCAGGTGGAGGGACGGCGCAGCGCCTGGCGCGACGCGTGGCGCTCGGCCGTGTTGGCCGGACGTCGCCAGAAGTACAGCAGCAGCGCGGCGCCGCCGGTGGCAAACAGCGCCATGAGAATCTGCGCAAGCGCGCCGGGCTGGCCCAGTGACGCCGCTACCGAACTGGCCTCGGGTGCGCCAGCGCCGGCCTGTGCGTTCGCGTAACCGACCACCACGCCACGGTACAGGCCCCACAGCAGGCCGCTGATCAGGCTCAGGCCGAACAGGGTGACGGCGGCGATGCCCAGGTCGATGAAGAACCCCGCCAACGGCGAAACGGCACGCGGCGCGGCAGAAGCCGGCGGAACCGGGGGCGGAGCGGAAACCGGGGCGGATGCGGACATCAGGTACCTGTGTTCAAGAGTCGAAGGCCGGCGCGCCTCCCCGCGCACCGGCCGTGTCCCGATTGTGTCAGATATCCAGGTTTGCGACCTTCAGCGCGTTGTTTTCGATGAAGTCGCGACGCGGTTCGACGACATCGCCCATCAGCGTGCTGAATATCTGGTCAGCAGCGACAGCGTCTTCGATGCGCACCTGCAGCAGTCGACGGGTTTCCGGATTCACCGTGGTGTCCCACAGCTGCTCCGGATTCATTTCACCCAGGCCCTTGAATCGCTGGATCTGGCGGCCGCGCTTGGCCTCCTCGAGCAGCCAGTTCTGTGCCTTGGCAAAGCTGTCGACTTCGATCGACTTGGCACCGCGGGAAATGGTCGCGCCTTCGCGGACCAGACCGTGCAGCAGCTTCGATGCCTGGTGGATTGCGCGCAGTTCGCCGCTTTCGAAGGCCGACATCGGCAGCACCTGGATGTGCTGTTCACCCATGTGGCGACGGGTCACCAGCACGGCGGCCGGGCGCTCGTCGTTGGCTTCCTGCAGTTCCAGCGTGAAGCGCGGGCTGCCCAGGCTACCCTGGTTGAGGCGCTTGGCCAGTGCGTCCAGTCCTTCACCTTCGCCGGCAGCGCGCAGGCTTTCCAGGTCCATCGGTACGAAGTCGACCAGCGCTTCAAGCAGGTTGCGGTCGTAGCGATGTGCGTTGCGCTCGATCGAATCCAGCGCGGCCGCGTAGGCCAGCAGCAGCTTCTCCAGCGCAAGGCCTTCGATGCCGGGCTCGCCGGTGGCCGGCACCAGTGCAGCGTTTTCCACTGCGCTGCTGGCCAGGTAGCTGTCCAGCGCCGGGTCGTCCTTCAGGTACAGCTCCTGCTTGCCCTGCTTGATCTTGTACAGCGGCGGCAGGCCGATGTAGACGTAACCGCGCTCGATCAGCTCCGGCATCTGACGGTAGAAGAACGTCAGCAGCAGGGTGCGGATGTGGGCGCCGTCGACGTCGGCGTCGGTCATGATGATGATCTTGTGGTACCGCAGCTTGTCCGGGTTGTACTCGTCACGGCCGATGCCGGTGCCCAGCGCGGTGATCAGCGTACCGACCTGGTCGGAGGACAGCATGCGGTCGAAGCGCGCGCGTTCCACGTTGAGGATCTTGCCGCGCAGCGGCAGCACCGCCTGGTTCTTGCGGTTGCGGCCCTGCTTGGCCGAGCCACCTGCCGAGTCACCCTCGACGATGAACAGTTCGGACAGTGCCGGATCCTTTTCCTGGCAGTCGGCCAGCTTGCCCGGCAGGCCAGCGATATCCAGCGCACCCTTGCGGCGGGTCAGGTCGCGGGCCTTGCGCGCAGCTTCACGTGCACGGGCGGCATCGACGATCTTGCCGGCGATCGCCTTGGCTTCGTTCGGGTTTTCCTGCAGGAACTCTTCCAGGCGCGCACCGAAGGCATTTTCCACCGCCGGACGCACGTCGGAGCTGACCAGCTTTTCCTTGGTCTGGCTGGAGAAGCTCGGGTCCGGCACCTTCACCGACAGCACCGCGATCATGCCTTCGCGCATGTCGTCGCCGGTCAGGTTGATCTTGGCCTGCTTGGCGATGCCGTTCTGCTCGATGTAGTTGTTGAGCACCCGGGTCAACGCACCGCGGAAACCGGCCAGGTGGGTACCGCCGTCCTTCTGCGGAATGTTGTTGGTGAAGCAGTACATCGTCTCCTGATAGGAGTCGGTCCACTGCAGCGCCACGTCCACCACGATGCCGTTGTGCTCGCCGGTGACCGAGATGACGTTCGGGTGCAGCGGAGTCTTCAGCTGGGCCAGATGCTCCACGAAGCTGCGGATGCCGCCCTCGTAGTGGAAATCATCGCGACGGCCATCACCACGCTCGTCGGCAAGGACGATCTTGACGCCGGAGTTCAGGAACGACAGCTCGCGCAGGCGGCGGGCCAGGATGTCGTAGTGGAACTCCACGTTGTCGTGGAAGGCGACGGTGGACGGCCAGAAACGCACGGTGGTGCCACGCTTGGTGGTGGCTTCCAGCTTGGCCAGCGCGGTCACGGCTGCGCCGTTGCTGAATTCCTGCTGGTAGTGGGAACCGTTCTGGAACACGTCCACCAGCAGCTTCTGCGACAACGCGTTGACCACGCTGACGCCGACGCCGTGCAGGCCGCCCGAAACCTTGTAGCTGTTGTCGTCGAACTTGCCGCCCGCGTGCAGGACGGTCATGACCACTTCGGCCGCAGACACTTCGCGGCCGAGCTTGGCGCTCATCTGCTCGTGCTTGCCGGTCGGAATGCCGCGGCCGTTGTCGGACACCGAGACCGAGCCGTCGGCGTGGATCGTCACTGCAACATGGTCGGCGTGGCCGGCCAGCGCTTCGTCGATCGAGTTGTCGACGACCTCGAACACCATGTGGTGCAGACCGGTACCGTCATGCACGTCGCCGATGTACATGCCTGGACGCTTGCGGACAGCCTCCAGGCCTTCCAGGGCGGTAATGCTGTTGGCGTCGTAATTGCCGTTGTTTGCCGGGGTGTTCTGTTCGTCGCTCATTGCGCTTGCCGTAGGCTCCGCAGGTCGGCCACCGCTTGGGGCGATGCGCCGAGAATGAAAGGATTCCAACCCGAATTATACCAGCCGGGGTCGAGCGGCCCTGGTGTGCCCACTATGGCACAGCCACGATCTGTGCATGTTCCACGTGGAACCGGGCGATGTGGGTCAGTTCCTGCAGCGCCGCCGGGGTTTCGGTGGCGGTGATGAAGATCTGTGCCGGGCCATTGAGCAGGCGCTCCAATACCCGCGCCTGGTGGGTGCGATCCAGTTCCGAAGCCAGATCATCCAGCGCGATCACCGGCCATTCGCCGCGCTGTTCCGCATAGTCCTCGGCCTGTGCCAGCAGGCACGCCAATGCCGTCAGCTTGGCCTGGCCGCGGGACAGTGCATCACGCCCCGGAATGCTGTGGAAATCCACACTCCAGTCCGCCCGGTGCGGGCCGACCGAGGTATACCCGGCCTGCCGGTCACGTTCCCGGGCCAGAAGCAAGGCATCGGCCAAGGGGAGCTCATGCCGCCGCCATCCAGGACTCAGGTCCAGTCCGTGGATGCCCAGTTGCGGCGCCAGGCTGGCGGCCAAAGCCACAGTGCGCTGCTGCAGACGCTCCAGGTAGTGCTGGCGGCGGCTGGTCAGCGGTTCTCCGGCCTCGGCCAGCTCGTGATCCCAGGTATCGAGCATCCGCGACGGCCCGCCCTGCTTGAGCAGGGCGTTGCGCTGCTTCAGCGCCCGGGAGTAGCGGCGCCACAAGGACAGAAAATCCGGTTCCACGTGGAACAAGCCCCAATCGAGGAAGCGGCGGCGGGGTTCGCCACCACCACTGACCAGTGCATGGCTCCCGGGCTCGAACGTCACCACGGCCAGTGCTGCGCAGAGATTACCCAGCTGCGCGACATCTTCGCCGTCCAATCGCCCCTTCCAATCCTGGCCACTGTGGCGCAGCCCGGCTTTTCGGCGGTGCGGCGGGTGATTGGCACGCTGTTCGTCCCATTCCACGAAGATTTCCAGCGCTTCCTGGCCCTGACGCACCAGACCGTCGCGCACTCGACCACGGAAGCTGCGCCCATAGGCCATCAGGTGCAGGGCTTCGAGCACGCTGGTCTTGCCGGCACCGTTGTCGCCGGTCAGCAGGTTCAATCCCGGCTGGGGCGACAGGTCCACCGCACTGAAGCGACGCAGTTGATGCAAGGCGAGGCGGCGGATCTGCATGGGGCGCGAAAGACCATCCGCACGAGGCGGTAGAGGGGCAGGGAATCCATCAGCTTACTGCATCGGTCAAGCCGGGCGCGGGGCAGGCCGGTCGAGCCGAAGGTGCAGCTTCTGCACCCATCGATGGACGCGTTCCACGTGGAATGCGGGTGACGCGCCCGTTCCGGGCAGGAACTGCCCGAAATTTCTTCAAATCTGCGCGGGGTTCCAGAGTCCAGGCCCTCAGATTTCGCCGATTTCATGAGCACTGCAGGGCCATCGCGGGACACCTCGCGGGTGGTTCCGACGGATGATCCCGCCGATTCCTTCAAATCTGCGATCCGATGCCTTGGAGGGTTCCACAGATTTCAAGAAATCCAGGACGCTAGTTCCACACTGTCCACAGGAGGCATGTATGACTTATACACAAGGTATGGGCAATCTGTGGATAAAAAAGCCCTTTTGCTCAGCGCTGAAAACTATCCACAGGTTCCCCCCCAGGCCGAGGGCCCTCTATACAGGGGGTTTCAGGCTCATAAATCCCTTTAAAAACAAACAGATAATACATTTCTCCACGAAATCTGGCTCTACCATCACCACCATGCTTTAGATTTATACCCAGATTTAGAAGCTAGGATTGCCCAAGTGTGCCCCCGAGCCGGCCAGTGGACAGTGCCGTTTGCAGAAGCGAAGGACCTCCTCCCGGGGAAGATGATCTGCTGCTTCCACCATTGAAGATCAGGACAACGAAGTGGGACATGCGAAGCGCTCGCTGCCAGAACCCAGATCGCATGGAGCCCGACGAGCACTGCAAGACGAATTCCCAACGTCCTGGATTCCGAGTTGCTTCGAGCAAGCGAGATCGAGTTGGTTTGGGGCCGAGCAGGGCACGTCCAGGATTTCTACGATCCGTTTCGACAATGCTCCACGTGGAACATAAAAAAACGCCCGGGAGGTCCCGGGCGCTCTGGGTTCCACGTGAAACAGCGTTTCCGTCAGAGACGCAGCGGCATCACCACGTGGCGCGACTTCTCGCTGCTGGATTCACGCACCAGCGCCGAGGAGTTGGAGTCGCGCAGCTGGATGATCACTTCCTCGTCGCGCAGGGCGGAGAGGGCATCCAACAGGTAGTTCACGTTGAAGCCGATGGCCAGATCGCTGACCGTGGTGTCGGCCTCGATCTCTTCCTGGGCTTCTTCCTGTTCCGGGTTGTGCGCGCTGATCTTCAGGTTGCCCGGCGAGACTTCCACGCGAATGCCGCGGTACTTCTCGTTGGACAGGATCGCGGCGCGCTGCAGCGAGGCACGCAGTGCTTCACGATCAACCTTCACTTCGCGGTCGGCACCGATCGGGATCACCGCTTCGTAGTCCGGGAAACGGCCATCGATCAGCTTCGAAGTGAAGGTGACATCGTCGCGCTTGACGCGGACGTGGCTGCGGCCGACTTCCAGCTCGATCTCGCGATCGCCGCTTTCCAGCAGGCGCTGCAGCTCTGTCACGCCCTTGCGCGGCACGATGATCTGGCGCTTCGAACCGCTGGGCTTGGCCAGGTCGGTTTCGCAAAGGGCCAGACGGTGGCCGTCGGTGGCAACGGTGCGCAGTGCATCGCCACGCAGGTCGAACAGCAGACCGTTGAGGTAGTAGCGCACGTCCTGCTGGGCCATCGCGAACGCGGTGCGCTCGATCAGCTCCTTCAGGGTCGCTTCGCCGATGGCCACGCGCTCGGTGGCTTCCACTTCGTCCACCGACGGGAAGTCATTGGACGGCAGGGTGGCCAGGGTGAAGCGGCTGCGACCGGCCTGCACGGTGATCTTGTCACCGGTCTGCGAGACGGTAATCCGGCTGCCGTCGGGCAGGGCGCGGATGATCTCGAACAGCTTGCGGGCGGGAATGGTGGTTTCGCCGTCCTGGGCGTCTTCAACCGCGATCCGCGACACCATCTCCACTTCCAGGTCGGTACCGGTCAGCGACAGCTGGCCGTTCTGCACCTGGACCAGGAAATTGGCCAGAACCGGAAGGGTCTGGCGGCGTTCGACCACGTTGACGACCTGTGCCAACGGCTTGAGAAAGGCTTCGCGCTGCAGTGTGAAACGCATGTGGTTCCGTGCCCCTATGCTTTAAAAAATGTGGAATAAATCAAAAGCTTGGTGGTGCTGGTAGAGACAGAATCGCTGGAAAACAACGCTAAGTCTTTGTAAATAAAAGAATTTCAGACCTCGAAACCCTCTGTATTACCGACCCCCAGGGGGTGGGGAAAGCTGTGGATAAATTCGGAGCGATTTCAAACGCCATTTTTATCCACAACGTGTCCCGCGCTTGCTACCGGATTCTGCACCGTTTTTTGCGATGACGCCTCATCGGCATCCGTGCATCATTCGCTCAGCTTCCGGATCAGCTTGTCCCAGTCCTCGCGGAGCTTGCCGTCGGTCTCCATCAGGGTCCGGATCTGGCGGCAGGCATGCAGCACCGTGGTGTGATCGCGACCGGCAAAGGCATCGCCGATCTCGGGCAGGCTGTGCTCGGTCAGTTCCTTGGTCAGGGCCATGGCGACCTGGCGCGGACGTGCCAGTGAGCGGGTCCGACGCTTGGACAGCAGATCCTTGATCTGCAGCCCGTAGTAGTCGGCCACGGTTTTCTGGATGTTGGGAATGCTGATCGCCTGCTGCTGGGCGCGCAGCAGGTCGCGCAGGGTTTCCTGGGCGAATTCGGTGGTGATCGCGCGGCCGGTGAAATTGGCGCGGGCGGTCAGGGTATTCAGCGCACCCTCGAGGTCGCGCACGTTGGAGCGCATCTTCTTGGCGATAAGGAACGCAACATCATCGGGAATCTCGGCACCGCGTTCGCGTGCCTTGGCCAGCACGATCGCGGCGCGGGTCTCGAAGTCCGGCGGTTCGATCGCGACCGACAGGCCCCAGGCAAGCCGCGACTTCAGGCGCGCTTCCAGGCCCTCGACTTCGCGCGGATAGCGGTCACAGGTCAGGATGATCTGCTGCTTGCCATCGAACAACGCGTTGAAGGTGTGGAAGAACTCTTCCTGGGTGCGGTCCTTGCCGGCGAAGAACTGGATGTCATCGATCAGCAGCGCGTCGACCTGCTGGAACTGGCGCTTGAACTGATCCATGGTCTTTTCCTGCAGGGCCCGGATCATCGCGCTGAAGAACTGTTCAGAACGCAGGTACAGCACCTTCGCGCCCGGATTGGCCTGGCGCATGGCGTTGCCGGCAGCGAACATCAGGTGGGTCTTGCCCAGGCCGGTGCCTCCGTACAGCAGCAGCGGATTGTGCGCGCGGTCGCCCGGCTTCTGCGCTGCCTGGAAGGCGGCGGCCAGGCCCAGCTGGTTGCTGCGGCCTTCCACGAAGTTGGCGAACGTGTAGTGATTGTCCAGGTTGCCGGCGAAGGGCACCTGCGGTTCGCTGGACACATGCGCCGATGACGCGGAAACCGGCGCGTTCTGCGCCTCCACAGGGCGCGGGCGCGAGCCGATTTCAAGAAAAACGTCGCTGAAGCCGGCGAAATGCGCCAGCAGTTCGCGGATCCGGGCCAGATACAGCTCGCGGACCTGGTCGACGATGAAGGCATTCGGTGCATACAGCACCAGGCTGTCCACGCGCAGATCGGCCTGCAGCGGCTTCAACCAGGTATGAACGTCTTCCGGCGGGAACTCCGCTTCGAGGCGCTCGAGACTACGGGACCAAGCATCCATCAGCAATAATCGTCCGGTGGCCGGGGCATGGACGCGACAAGGCGCCCAAACACAGGCCGGAAAGGGGGGAAATGGATGGCTCAGACTACCACCGAGCGCCCGCCTTCGGAATGCTTGTCCCCTACTTATTCACAAAAACATCCACAGCTATTGCACAGCCCAGTGAATTCGCGTAGCTGCCAGGGGTTGACTTGGGGCGGGGTACCTCTCTAGAATTTCCGGTTCTTTCCGTCCCATTCATACGAGAGGCCCCCAATGGCCACGAAGCGCACCTACCAGCCCAGCAACCTCAAGCGTAAGCGCGACCACGGCTTCCGTGCCCGTATGAAGACCGCTGACGGCCGCAAGATCCTGTCGCGTCGCCGCGCCAAGGGCCGCAAAGTCCTGAGCGCCTGATTGCCATGCCGCACATCGCGGCAGACGCAATCCCTTCGACAGTGAATACTGCAGACCCGCGCAAGCGATTCCCTCGCTCTGCGCGGGTTCGCACGCGTGCCGAATACTCAACGGTCTTCAACGGCGCCCGCCGTGTGTCCGATCCGCTGATGACCCTGCACTGGCTGCCGGCTGACCGGCCGGCCAGGCTGGGTCTGGCGGTTTCCCGCAAGGTTGATCCGAACGCCGTCGGGCGTAACCGGATCAAGCGCGTCCTGCGGGACATCCTGCGTCAGACACGTACCGACATCCAGCCAGGCGACTTTGTCGTCGTGGCTCGTAGTGCTGCGCGTTCCGCCAGCAACGACGAGATCCGCCAGGCCTTCCTGCGCCTGCTGCGTCGCCTGCGTGCATTGCCCACGCCGGGCGTGGACGGCACAATGCCGCCGCCTGATGGCATCGCAACTCCTTCTTTGACCGAGCCGGCATCGCGTCCCGGCCCCGCCGAGCCTGTCCGCTGATGAACCAGACCCGCGTATTCCTCATTTTTGCCTGGCTGATGGTGGCCGTGCTGCTGTGGATGGAGTGGAGCCGTGAAAAGGCTGCTCCGACCCCGGCACCGACGACCACGTCGGCCCCGGCCGCTGCACAGAGCGTTCCGGGCGCAACCCCGGGCGCCATCCCCAGCGCCCAGGTTCCGGGTGCGCCCGGCCAGGCCGCCGTGCAGGCGCAGGCCAGCGCCACCCCCGCCAGCCAGCGCGTGACCGTCACCACCGACGTCCTGCGCCTGGTGCTCGATGGCGGCCGCGTGCTCGACGCCGAGCTGCTGCAGTTCCCGCAGACCAAGGACGAAGGCAGCCCGCCGGTCCGCCTGCTGACCGAAGACCCCGCGCATCCGTACAGCGCGATCAGTGGCTGGGCCAGCGAAGACAAGAACACCCCGGTCCCCGGCGCTGACGGCTTCAAGCTGGTGGGTGACACCAAGGACTTCGTGCTGGCCAAGGGCCAGAACGAGCTGCAGATCCCGTTTGTGTGGACCGCCGACAACGGCGTGACCATCAAGCGCACCCTGACCGTCTCGCGCAACGAGTACGCCGTGCGCTTCAAGGACGAAGTCAGCAACACTGGTGCCGCTCCCTGGAACGGCTACGTCTACCGCACCCTGGACCGCACCCCGACCATCCTGTCGCGGAGCATGACCAACCCGGATTCCTTCAGCTTCAACGGTGCCACCTGGTACGACAACGACAAGAAGTACCAGCGTCGTGCGTTCAAGGACTACCTGGAAGACGGCACGCTGAACCAGAACATCACCGGCGGCTGGCTGGCGATGCTGCAGCACCACTTCTTCACTGCCTGGATCCCGCAGAAGGACCAGACCGCACACTACGTGCTGTCGCAGGTGGCCGGTCGTGACCTGATCGAAGCGCGTGGCCCGGCCTTCACCGTGGCACCGGGCCAGTCCACGAGCACCGAAGCCCGCCTGTGGGTCGGCCCGAAGCTGGTCAACCTGATCGCCAAGGAAGATGTGCCGGGCCTGGACCGCGTGGTCGACTACAGCCGCTTCTCGATGATGGCGGTGATCGGCCAGGGCCTGTTCTGGGTGTTGAACCAGGTGCACAAGCTGGTTGGCAACTGGGGCTGGGCGATCGTCGGCCTGGTGGTGCTGCTGAAGCTGGTGCTGTACCCGCTGTCGGCGACCCAGTACAAGAGCGGTGCGAAGATGCGTCGCTTCCAGCCGCGCATCGCGCAGCTGAAGGAACGCTATGGCGATGATCGCCAGAAGTTCCAGACCGCGATGATGGAGCTGTACAAGAAGGAAAAGATCAATCCGATGGGCGGCTGCCTGCCGATCCTCATCCAGATGCCGATCTTCTTCGCCCTGTACTGGGTGCTGGTGGAATCGGTCGAACTGCGCCAGGCGCCCTGGTTCGGCTGGATCCAGGACCTGACCGCACGCGACCCGTACTTCATCCTGCCGGTGATCAACGTGGCGGTGATGTGGTTCACCCAGAAGCTGACCCCGGCACCGGGCATGGACCCGATGCAGCAGAAGATGATGCAGTTCATGCCGCTGGTGTTCGGCGTCATGATGGCCTTCATGCCGTCCGGCCTGGTCCTGTACTGGGTGGTCAACGGCGGCCTGGGCCTGCTGCAGCAGTGGTGGATGACCAAGCGCCATGGCGGCGAGCCGGTCCCGGCCACCACCGCTCCGGCCCCGGTCAAAAAGAAGTAATCGGTAGAGCCGGCCGCTGGCCGGCTGACCCCAGCAGAAGCCCGCCGCAAGGCGGGCTTTTCGCATCCGGCGTTAGAATCGCCGGCACACCGATCCTGCATCCATCGAGTCCGCCATGCCGCGTGCGTCGTCGTTCCGCCTGTTCCTGCCCTCGCTGTTGTTGACCCTGGTCGTTGCCGGTTGTGGTGACAAGGATGCGAAGGCGCCGGCGACCACCGTCACCCAGCCCAGCGCGCAGGCCGCGGCCGTCGCCGATCCGGCCGCGGCGCCGTTGCTGGCCGCGCTGCAGAAGCAGCTCGATGGCTATCGCCGGATCGTCGTGCTGCTGGCCGATGAGGAACAGCAGTCCGCGGCCGATCGCAGCACCTCCACCCGCATCGGCCAGCAGCTGTTCCACGACGGCCTGGAACAGCGCAGCGCCATTGCCGCGCAGTTCGACACGCTGCTGCGTGGTAGCAGCCCGCAGCGCTTCGCCACCCTCGGCACCGTGCTGGACTACATCGAATCGGCGCCGGAGCTGTTCGACGCCGACCGCTTGGCCTTCCGAGAAGTGCTGCGCGATCTGCATGAGCGCGTCGGCGCCGATTCGTCGCTGCCGGCAGTGAAGCTGCACCAGCGCATCGGCGAAGACCTGGAGGCGCTGGACGAGATCGAGCGCAACTACAACCAGGAACTGACCCGCATCTTCAGCCGCTTCGAGCGCACCCGTGCCATCGAACTGAAGCGCGAGAAGTGGGACGACTACATCGCGCACCTGCACAAGGACTACAGCCGCGAAGCGATCCTGCGCGACTACGGCGTGATCGAGCCGTACCCGATGTCGATGAAGGACAGCGAACGCGAGATCTTCGGCCGCGACCTGCCGCCGAAGACGGTGGTGCTGACCTTCGACGATGGCCCGCACAAGGCCTATACCGATGAAGTGGTGGCCATCCTCAAGCGCTACGACGTACCGGCCGTGTTCTTCGAGGTCGGCCGCAACCTCGGCAAGGTCGAGACCGACGGCAAGGTCAGCCTCGGGCCGATGGCGAAGATCAGCCGCAACCTGATGGAAGAGGGCTACGCCGTCGGCAACCACAGCCTGACCCATGCGCAGCTGTCGCGTACCACCGGCGATGCGCTGCGCCAGCAGGTGCTGGACACCGACACGCTGCTGAAGGATGTCGACAGCAAGCGCGCGCCGCTGTTCCGCTTCCCCTATGGCGCGCGTAATGCCGAAGGCCTGCAGCTGCTCAAGGAAGCCGGGTTGAAGTCGATCATGTGGAACATCGATTCGATGGACTGGGCCGACCCGGTGCCGGAATCGATCGTGCAGCGCGTGCTCGACCAGGTGAACAAGGAACAGCGCGGCATCATCCTGTTCCATGACATCCACGACCGTGCGGTGAAGGCGTTGCCGCAGATCCTCGACCGGCTGATCGCTGATGGCTACCAGTTCGCCGGGTGGAATGGCCGCGACTTCACCGTCGCCCGCGCGCGCAAGGGTGACACCAGCCCCGCCACCGTCACCACCGGCTACGAGAAGTCGTGGGCGATCGTGGTCGGCATCGACAACTACGCCAAGTGGCCAAAGCTGGAATACGCCAGCCACGATGCGCAGGCGGTGGCCGATACCCTGACCGGGCAGTTCGGCTTCCCGTCTTCGCAGGTGATCGTGCTGAAGAACGAGCAGGCCACGCGCAACAACATCCTGGCCGCCTTCCACGACCGCCTGGCCGATGACCGCACCGGAAAGAACGACCGCGTGTTCGTGTTCTTTGCCGGCCACGGCGCCACCCGCCAACTCGCCTCCGGGCGTGACCTGGGCTACATCATTCCGGTGGATTCGGACCCGAAGGAGTTCGCCACCGACGCCATCGCAATGACCGACATCCAGAACATTGCCGAGAGCATGCAGGCCAAGCACGTGATGTTCGTGATGGATGCCTGCTACAGCGGCCTGGGCCTGACCCGTGGTGGCCCTTCTTCGTCGTCGTTCCTGCGCGAGAACGCACGTCGCAGCGCACGGCAGATGCTGACCGCCGGCGGCGCCGACCAGCAGGTGGCCGATGCCGGCCCGAACGGTCACTCGGTGTTCACCTGGGTGCTGCTGCAGGCGCTGGCTGGCAAGGGCGATCTCAACGGCGATGGCCTGATCACCGGTACCGAACTGGCCGCCTACGTGGCGCCGGCCGTCTCGGCCGTTTCGCACCAGACCCCGGCCTTCGGCAGCCTGCCGGGTTCGCAGGGCGGCGAGTTCGTGTTCCAGGTGCCCGACAGCCAGGAATTCCTCAACGCCGATACGCGCCAGCTGACCGCCGATGCAATCGCACTGAACAACAAGGTTGAAGCCGCCAGCGAAGCCAAGGGCAGCCAGGCGCTGGTGACGGTGGCCGACCTGCAGGGCGGCAAGGCCAAGCTGGTGGTGCCCACCGCCGGCCCGGCCTCCGACCGCCAGCGCGCGCAGCAGGCCAATGACCGCGGCCTGCAGCTGTACCGCGAGAAGCAGTACGACGAAGCGGTAGCCCAGTTCACCGAGGCACTGAAGCTGCGTCCGGACTTCGCCCAGGCCGCCAACAACCTCGGCTTCGTCTACTACCGCCAGCAGCGCTATGCCGAAGCGGCGCGCTGGCTGGAGAACACACTGAAGATCGACCCCTCGCGTGCGGTGGCCTATCTCAACCTGGGCGATGCCTACTTCAACGCAGGCGACAAGGCGAAGGCGAAGCAGGCCTACACCACCTACCTGGCGCTGCAGCCGCAGGGCAGTGGTGCCGCGCAGGCACGGGCGCAGCTGGAGAAACTCTGAGCCATGAATGATGCAATCCGCACCGATACCATCGTGGCCATCGCCAGTGCCCCCGGCGCGGGCGGTGTCGGCCTGCTGCGCCTGTCCGGTCCGCGCGCAGCGGCCATCGCCAACGCGTTGGGTGCGCCTGCACTGCGCCCGCGCCATGCGCACTACGCACGCCTGCGCGACGCCGATGGCGAGGTCATCGACGATGGCATCGTGCTGTGGTTCCCGGCACCGAACAGCTTCACCGGCGAAGAGGTGGTGGAACTGCAGGGCCACGGCAGTCCGGTCCTGCTGCAGCAACTGGTCGCGCGCTGCATCGCGCTCGGTGCGCGCCAGGCGCGGCCGGGCGAGTTCAGCGAACGCGCGTTCCTCAACGGCAAGCTCGACCTGGCCCAGGCCGAAGCCATCGCCGACCTGATCGCGGCCGGCGACAACCGCGCGGCGCGCGCGGCACGTCGCTCGCTGGACGGCGTGTTCTCGCGCCGCATCGACGCCGTGGTCGAGCAGCTGGTGCTGCTGCGCATCCATGTGGAAGCGGCCATCGACTTCGCCGACGAACCGCTGGATACCCTCGGCGGCGCGCAGGTGCGGCGTGGCCTGGAACAGGCGCGCAGCGACCTGGCCCTGCTGCGCCGCGACGCCGAACGTGGCCGCCGCCTGCGCGATGGCCTGCATGCCGTGCTGATCGGTCCGCCGAATGCCGGCAAGAGCTCACTGCTGAACGCACTGGCCGGCAGCGAACGCGCCATCGTTACCGACATCGCCGGCACCACCCGCGACACCCTGCGCGAGACCATCCGCCTGGATGGCCTGGAACTGACCCTGGTCGACACCGCCGGCCTGCGCGACGGCGGTGACGCCATCGAACGCGAAGGCATGCGCCGCGCCCATGTGGAGATCGAGCGCACCGACCTGGCCCTGATCGTGCTGGATGCGCGCGATCCGGCGGCGGGTGAAGCCGCGCTGGGCGAGGCCGTGGCAGCGGTGCCGCACAAGGTCTACATCCACAACAAATCGGATCTGCTCGATGTGCTGCCGGCGCTGGACGATCCGGACCGCGTGTTCGTCTCCGCTGCGACCGGTGCCGGCCTGGAGGATCTGCACGCGCGCCTGCGTTCGATCGCATCGGCCGGGGCAGGGGAGCAGGTGGATGGCGAGTTCTCGGCGCGCACGCGGCATGTGGATGCAATCGAGCGTGCGCAGGAACACGCGCAGCGCGCCGATGGCGAGCTGGCGCATGAGCACCTGGAACTGGCTGCTGAGGAACTACGGCTGGCGCATGACGCGCTGGGCGAGATCACCGGGCAGATGAGTGCCGATGACCTGCTGGGAAGGATCTTCTCCAGTTTCTGCATCGGCAAGTAACTGTAGAGCCGAGCCCATGCTCGGCTGCTTTAGGTCTCAGCAACTCGGGGTAAGATCCGCGAAGGGCCTCTGACCCCGTGAAATGACGTGATCAGCTCCAATACTCCGGAGTCTTGTCCGGTACGTCTTGAGTACCGGCGCCGACCGAGCTAGCGTGCAGGAAATTCAGGCAAAGGAATTGCGGATGCATCCGGACCATGTTTCCTACGTTCACTTCACAAGCCCGGCGCAGCTCACTCGTGCGTTGAACTCACTGGCGGGCATCATCGAAGGGATCTCCATTGACAGAGAGATCAACGCCGATGAGCGTCGCTTCTTGGCGCACTGGATCCAAGATCATTTGCATCAGCGCCAGCAGCATCCGTTCACTGAACTGATGCCTGTGCTCGAGCGCTCACTTGGCGAAGGTCGCATGGATGAAGATGCGGCGGAGGATCTGCGATGGTTGATCGACCGGATGTGCTCAAGTGATCGGGTCAATGCCACCACAGCAGATCTCCAGCGACTTCATGCCGTACTGGGCGGAATAATCGCTGATGGCCAGATTTCAGAGGCCGAGCTACGTGGTCTTTCGGACTGGATGGATGAGCATTCCCATCTACAGGGATGCTGGCCGTACGACGAAATCGGACACCTCGTAGCCAAGGTACTGGCTGATGGTGTGGTGGATGCGCAGGAACAAGATCTGCTTCGCCAGTTCTTCAGCGAGTTCGTCGTCCTCGGCGATGACCGCACCTTGACCGATCCGTCGTTGCAGATCGCCGGTAGTCTGGTCGGGCTTTGTGCGGTGGCTCCCGAGATCCATTTCGAGGAGAGGGGATTCTGCTTTACGGGTGCATCGTCCCGAGGGTCGCGTGCCGATATCCAGGCGCTGGTAACGGCGCGAGGAGGGCGGGTGCACAGTGCACCTTCGAAAAAGGTTGACTACCTGGTGATTGGCGCTGAGGGAAACCCTTGCTGGAGCTACGCCTGCTACGGCCGCAAGGTGGAACGCGCAGTGGAACTGCGCAAGGAAGGACTGCGGATCATGATCGTTCACGAACGCGATTTCCATGACGCCTTGGTCGATTGAAGACGCGGGATCGGAGCCCCTTCGGGGATCCGACCCCAGGTCCCCCACCTGTCACATTGCCGCCGCATACTGACGCCCATCACATACCGCTTGGGGAAGTCGCAGTGAAGTCGTGGGGTTGTGCGTTGCTGTTGTCGCTGGCCGTGGCACCATCGGTGGCCATGAGTGCTGAATCCTCCACCCCGGCCGCGCACAAGGTGTCGGTCTACGGCCATCGCGGCGCAAGCGCGCTGTTGCCGGAGCACACCCTGGCGGCCTACGCCCAGGCGATCGCCGATGGCGCCGACTACATCGAACCGGACCTGGTGATGACCAAGGACGGGGTGATGGTGGCCCGCCACGAGAACGAGATCGGTGGCACCACCGACGTCGCCTCGCATCCGGAGTTCGCCAGCCGCCGCACCAGCAAGGTCATCGACGGGCAGAAGGTCGACGGCTGGTTCACCGAAGACTTCACCCTGGCAGAGCTGAAGACCCTGTACGCGCGCGAACGCCTGCCGGAGCTGCGCAGCACCGCCTACGACGGCCAGTTCCGCATCGCCAGCCTGGACGAGATCCTGGCCTTCCTGGTCCAGCAGGCCGGCCGCGCCAACCGCGGCATCGGCCTGGTGCCGGAGATCAAGCACCCGACCTACTTCCAGTCGATCAGCCTGCCGATGGAAGACAAACTACTGGCCGCGCTGCGTGGCAACCCCTATACCAACGTCGGCCCGGTCACCATCCAGTCGTTCGAGACCGCCAACCTGCGTTACCTGCGCGGCAAGATCCCGCGTGGCAGCAACATCCGCCTGCTGCAGCTGCTGTGGAAGGGCGACACCCAGCCGGCCGACATCGCCAAGGCCGGTGGCACGCTGACCTACGCGCAGATGATGACGCCGGCCGGATTGAAGGATATCGCCAGCTACGCCGACAGCATCGGCCCGGAGCTGCGCTCGATCATTCCGCTGGATGACAAGGGCGCACTGGGCACGCCGACCACGCTGGTGCGCGATGCGCATGCGGTGGGCCTGATGGTGATTCCGTACACCTTCCGCCCGGAGAACCGCTTCCAGGCCAGCAACCTGCGCAAGGGGGCCGACAACGCGCGCAATGCAGAGGGATCGATCGCCGAAATGCGTGCCTACCTGGCCACCGGCATCGATGCCTTCTTCACCGACGACCCGGCACTGGGCAGGCAGGCGGTGGATGGCACGGGCGCGGCAGGGAACTGAGCGATCAACGCCGCCGGGCATGGGCCGGCGCTACCCGGGGTGCCGGTGTGCTCCGGTAGGTGCCAACCTTGGTTGGCACACAACAACCGCGCCGACCAAGGTCGGCCACTACTGGGTCATGAGGTTGCCGGCCAGCGGCCGGCACCACCGTCACCTAGCTGCGCGGCTCGTCCGGCCGGCGGAACGGGATCACCACGTAGTCCTGGCCTTCGCGCGGCTGCCACAGCACCGGCACGCGCTGCGGTGACGGCGGCTCCAGCTCGTCGTCGGGCAGCGGTTCGATGTCTTCTTCCTCGTCTTCCCAGCTGTAGCGCGGGCGCGGCGGCAGCGGGTCGGCATTGCGGAACAGCAGCGCGGCGATGATGCCGGCGAAGGCGCCGCCCATGTGCGACTGCCAGGACACGCCGTCGGCGTGCGGCAGGATGGTCATCAGCATGCCGCCGTAGAACAGCATGCCGATCAGGCCGGTGGCAATCGCCGCGCGATCGCGGCGCAGCAGGCCCAGGCTGGCCAGCAGGAACATCAGGCCATGGGTCACGCCACTGGCGCCCAGGTGCACGCTGCCCGGATTGCCAAGCATCCACGCGCCGATGCCCGAGCCCAGCCACAGCAGGGGCAGCGCGCGAACGGTGGCTTTCGGGTAGACGCTGCCGGCCAGCGTGCCGAGGATCAGGATCGCAATGCTGTTGGCGACGATGTGCTCGACCGAGGCATGCAGCATCGGGCCGCCGATCAGGCCAAGCAGGCCCTTGGCTTCCAGCGGCGCGACCGCCCACGGTCGCCAGTCGAACGTGCCCTGCAGCGCGAACACGGCCACCAGCACCAGCACGGCGGCCAGGCTGGCATTGAACGCCCGCAGGATGCGCGAGCGGTCATTGCGGGGGGCCGGCACGTCGCCAGCGGGCAGGGGCGCGTTGTTGTCCATACCTCAGCAATGGCGGTGGTTGGCGCGAAACCAAGGCCACCGCGGCGGGAGAGTGGAAACGGCCGGCGGGACAATCCCACCGGCCGCGCCATCCAGCGGGTCGGGCTCAGGCCTGGCCTTCGCCTTCCTTCGGCGGGTACTTCAGGCTCAGTACCACGGTGGCGGCGATGATCACCGCCACCACGCCCAGCGACACCGGGGTCGGGATCTTGAACAGGTCGATGATCATCATCTTGATGCCGATGAAGCCCAGCACCAGTGCCAGGCCATACGGCAGCAGGTGGAAGCGGTCGGCCATGCCGGCCAGCAGGAAGAACATCGCACGCAGGCCCAGCACCGCGAACACGTTGGAGGTGAGCACGATGAACGGGTCGGTGGTGATCGCGAAGATCGCCGGGATGCTGTCCACCGCGAAGATCACGTCGGTGACCGCGATCAGGATCAGCACCGCGAACAGCGGGGTGAACCAGCGCACGCCATCGCGCTTCACGCTCAGCGCGTTGCCCGCGTAGTCCGGCAGCAGGCGCAGGTGCTTGCGCATCCAGCGCAGGGCCGGGTTGGTCTCCAGGTCCGGCTCCTGGCCGGCGGCGAACCACATCTTCCAGCCGGTGAACAGCAGGAAGGCACCGAACACGTAGAGCAGCCAATGGAACTGACTGATCAGCACGCTGCCGGCGAAGATCATGATCGTACGCAGCACGATCGCACCCAGGATGCCGATGATCAGCACCTTCTGGCGCTGTTCCTCCGGCACCGCGAAGTAGCTCATGATCATCAGGAAGACAAAGATGTTGTCGACCGCCAGCGCCTTCTCGACCAGGTAGCCGGTCAGGAACTCGAGGCCGACCTTGTTGGCCACCACCTGGCCGGCAGTCTCATTCAGGTAGTACCAGAGGCCCGCATTGAACAGCAGGGCCAGCGCGACCCAGCCGATGGACCACCACAAGGCCTCCTTGAAGGTGACCTTGTGCGGTCCACCATGGCGCATCAACACGAGGTCGACCAGCAGTGCGATGACCACCACCGCTGCGAAGCCGCCCCACAACCACACGTTACCGATCGTCTGCATTGGGAATGTCCGTTGGAAAGATGAATGCCAGGCCGGACGGCGAGGATCTGCAACGGAGGATCGGGAGGGGGATCCAGGGACAGAGCTTCGCCAGTACGGCGAAGGTCTCGCTCGCAGTCCCAGTCGGCTGGAACTGCCGTTGCACCGGAGCCTGCGGGCTCGAAATGACGGCGACAACGTCTGGGAGCTACTCCCCTTCTGACGCCGATTCTGCGGCTTGGCCGGGCCGCCGTCAAATGCCCCTGCACTGGGGTCGGATCCCCAACAGGGCTCCGCACCCCCGCTCTGGTAGATGCCCACCTTGGTTGGGATGCCGGCCCGGGTCAGAGCCGCTGCGGGAATCTGACCCCGGTGCCCGGTTTACAATAGGTGGATGAATACCCCCCTTCCGATTGTCCGCCTCAAGAATGCGTGGCGTTCCAGCCACCCGTGGATCTTCCAGAAACTGGTCGAGAAGCCGACCGTCCGGCCCAAGCCCGGTTCCATCGTCGACGTCGTCGGCATCGATGGTGAGTTCATTGGCCGCGGGTTCTACAACGGGCACTCGCGCATCGCCGTGCGCATCCTCGAAACCGATCAGAACGTGCCGGTGGATGCCGGCTGGTTCTCGCGCAAGATCGCCCAGGCGGTGTCGCTGCGCCGTGAGGTGCTCAAGCTCGATGCGGTCTCCGATGCCTGGCGCGTGGTGCACAGCGAAGGCGACGGCCTGTCCGGCCTGGTGGTCGACCGCTATGGCGATCTGGTGGTGGTCGAGTTCTTCGCCGCCGGCATGTTCCGCCATCGCGAGTGGATCTACGACGCCCTGCGCGAGCAGTTCCCAGGCTGCCGCTTCCACAGCTTCGCCGACGAGCACGTGCAGAAGCAGGAAAGTTTCGACTTCCACGGCAACACCACCACCGAAGCGTCGGTGATCACCGAGTACGGCATCAAGTTCCGCGCCGACCCGGCCGGTGCGCACAAGACCGGTTTCTTTGCCGACCAGCGCGAGAACCGCGAATGGCTGAGCCGGCAGGTGGAAGGCAAGAGCGTGCTCGACCTGTGCTGCAACACCGGCGGTTTCGCCGTGTATGCGGCGGCGCGTGGCGCTTCGGAAGTGGTCGGCATCGACATCGATGAAGACGTCATCCAGATCGCCAAGGGCAATTCGCGCCTGAACAACGTGCGCCCGAAGTTCGTCCAGTCCGACATCTTCCCGTGGCTGCGCGATGCCGCCAACCGCGGCGAGCAGTACGACGTGGTGATCCTGGACCCGGCGAAGATGACCCGCGACCGCGACCAGGTCATCACCGCGCTGAAGAAGTACCTGGACATGAACAAGCTGGCGCTGGGCGTGGTCAAGCCCGGTGGCCTGTTCGCCACGTTCTCGTGCACCGGCCTGGTGGCCGAGGACCAGTTCCTCGACATGCTGCGCCGCGCGGCCTATTTCTCCGGCCGCACGATCCAGATCCTGAAGGTGGCCGGCGCCGGTCCGGACCATCCGTTCATGGCCCACGTGCAGGAATCGCGTTATCTCAAGGCCGTGTTCTGCCGCGTGGTGGATTGACCGCGGGACGCTGTAGAGCCGAGCCCATGCTCGGCTGATCTGCCTGACAGCCTCAAGATCCGCCGGGCGTGGCCCGGCGCTACCCAATGCGCGGCCGCAGCGCTATGGTCGGGCTCTTCCCATTGCCGGTGAGAGCCCATGCCATCGTTGCGCCACCTGTCCGTCGTGCTTGCCCTGGCGCTGTGCGCGCCGCTGTCGGCTCATGCCATCGAGTTCAGCGCACAGGAACTGGTCCGCGCCAAGGCCCTGCAGCAGCGCCTGGTCACCCTCGACAGCCATCTGGATACGCCGGCCAATTTCGGCCGCAGCGGCTTCGACATCGAGCAGCGCCACGACCGCAACGCGCTCTCGCAGGTGGACTACCCGCGCATGGTCGAAGGCGCGCTGGACGGCGGTTTCTGGGCGATCTACACCGACCAGGGCGACCGCACCGCCGCCGCCCATCTGGCCGAGCGTGACCACGGCCTGCAGCGGCTGCTGGAGATCCGCGAAATGCTGGCCGCCAATCCCGAGCGTTTCGCGCTGGCATTGACCGCCGATGACGCGGCGCGGATCAAGGCTGCCGGCAAGCGCGTGGTCTACATCAGCATGGAAAACGCCAGCCCGCTGGTGGAAGACCCTAGCCTGCTCTCGTTCTATCACCGCGCCGGCCTGCGCCTGCTCAGTACCGTGCACTTCGCCAACAACGAGTTCGCCGATTCGGCCACCGATCCCAAGGGCGCGGAATGGAAAGGCCTGAGCCCGGCCGGCAAGGACCTGGTGCGGCAGGCGGTGAAGCTGGGCATCGTGATCGACCAGTCACATGCATCGGATGCGGTGTTCGACGATCTGCTGGCAATGATGCCGGTACCGTTCGTGCTGTCGCACAGCTCGGCCAAGGCGGTCTACGACCACCCGCGCAATCTCGACGACGCGCGCCTGCGCAAGCTGGCCAAGGCCGGCGGCGTGATCCAGGTGAATGCCTATGGTGGTTACCTGATCGACACCGCAAAGACGCCCGAGCGCAAGCAGGCCGAGGAAGCGCTGAGCAAACAGCTGGGTGGCTGGGAAGGCATGGGCATCGAACAGGGCGTTGCCCTGCTGAAGGCCGAGCAGGCGCTGGACCACGAGCATCCAGTGCGCCATGCCAGCCTGGACGATTTCTTCGCCCACTTCGAGCACATCCTCAAGGTGGTCGGCCCCGAGCACGTGGGCATTGGCCTGGACTGGGATGGCGGCGGTGGCCTGAGTGACCTGCCCGATGTCAGCCAGCTGCCGAAGATCACCGCGTGGCTGCTGCGCAAGGGCTATACCGAGAAGCAGATCGCCGGCATCTGGGGCGGCAACCTGCTGCGGGTGATGCGCCAGGCGCAGGACTACGCCGCAAAGCAGGGCGGTTGAAACGCCCTGCGGTGGTGGGGGGGGGGGGGGGGGGCGCCCAGTGGGGGGTAGAGCCTCTTTGTGGTGGCGCCGCCAGATTCCCCCCACTACCGGTGATCGGTCTATTTCGCGATCAGCGCATGGCGTCGGCTGTACAGCAGGTACAGCACCAGGCCGGCCACGTTCCACAGCAGGAAGTACAGCTGGGTGGTATGCGGCAGGCTGATGAACAGGTAGATGCAGCCCAGCGCGGCCAGCGGGCCGACCACGAAGGCCAGCGGCGTACGGAACGTGCGTTCGCGGTTGGGCTCGCGCAGGCGCAGCACCACCAGGCAGATGCCTACCGCAGTGAACGCGGCCAGGGTACCGGCGTTGGCCAGTGCGGCGATCTCGTCCAGGCGGGCGACACCGGCCAGCGCCGACACCACCACCGCAGTGAACAGCGTGGTCGCCACCGGCGTGCCGGTACGTGCATTCACCTTGGACAGGCGACGCGGCAGCAGGCCATCGCGGCTCATCACGAAGAAGATGCGGCTCTGGCCGTACAGGAAGGCCAACAGCACGGTCGGCAGGGCGATGATCGCAATCACGCCGATCACCATCGCCGCGGTCGGATGGCCCAGCTGGCGCATGATCAGGGCCAGCGGCTCGGCGCTGTGGCCGAACACCGCGTAGCTCATCGCACCCACGGCGGCCAGCGCCACCAGCACGTAGACGATGGTGCAGCCGATCATCGAACCGATGATGCCGATCGACAGGTCGCGGCCCGGGTTCTTGGTTTCCTCGGCGGCGGTGGAGATCGCATCGAAGCCGTAGAAGGCGAAGAAGATGATGGCCGCTGCCGCCATCACGCCGTGCTCGACGCCATCAGGGCCCATCGACTTGGCGAAACCGTAGGGCATGAACGGCTGCAGGTTGGCGCTGTCGAACGCAGGCAGGGCCACGGCCACGAAGATGGCCAGCGCGATCAGCTTGAACACCACCAGGATGGCGTTGAGCGTCGCGCTCTCCTTGGTGCCGGCCATCAGCATGCCGGCCACCAGCCAGGTGATGATGATCGCCGGCAGATTGATCATGCCGCCTTCCACATGCGGGCCGGCCGCCAGCCAGGCCGGCAGGTGCACGTTCCAGCCGAACTGGGTATGGACCCATTCGAGGAAGCCGACGAAGTAGCCGGACCAGCCCACCGCCACCGTACTCACCACCAGCGAGTACTCCAGGATCAGGCTCCAGCCCACCACCCAGGCAAACACCTCGCCCAGCGCGCTGTAGCTGTAGGTGTAGGCACTGCCGGCGGCCGGCATCATCGTCGACAGCTCGGCGTAGGACAGCGCCGCACAGGCGCAGACCGCACCGGCGATGGCGAAGGAGATCAGCACGGCCGGGCCGGCCAGGTTGGCACCCACGCCGATCAGCGTATAGATGCCGGTACCGACGATGGCGCCGATGCCCAGCGCGATCAGGTGCGGCCAGCTGAGCGTGGGGATCAGGCGCCTGCCGGCTTCGTGGACGGTGACGGAATCTAGGGACTTGCGCCGGAACAGGGACATGCAGGCCTCGGAAGGGGTGACTAAGAACGACAAGTTCCCGAGTGTGACCGAACGCAGCGCAGCATTACCACTGACGGGGGTCATGCATAGCGGGGCGCGCGCTGCGCCCCGGCCAGGCTGCCGGAATCGGCACAATCCGGCGGCAGCCACCGGTGTGCAATGGTCCCGGCCGCTGCTACGACTGGATGTTGGCCATGCCGCTGACCGAATAGCGCTCACCGGCCGCGGCATGCGGCGGGAAGGCCGCATCCAGTGCGTCCAGCGTGGCCGCATCCAGTTCCACCTGCAGCGCACCGAGGTTCTCGTCCAGCCGTACCCGCCGCGTCGTGCCCGGAATCGGCACGATGTGCTCGCCGCGCGACAGCACCCAGGCCAGCGCCAGCTGCGAGGCGGCGATGCCGCGCTCGGCGGCCAGCGTCTGTACGGTGTCCACCAGTGCAAGGTTGCGCTGGAAGTTTTCGCCTTCGAAGCGGGGCGAGGTGCGCCGGTAATCGTCGGCGTCGAAGTCGTCCGGGCTGCGGATGGCGCCGGTCAGGAAGCCACGGCCCAGCGGCGAATACGGCACGAAGCCGATGCCCAGTTCCGCCGTGGTGGCCAGCACTCCGTTCTGCTCCGGATCGCGCGACCACAGCGAGTACTCGCTCTGCACCGCCGTGATCGGGTGGACCGCATGGGCACGGCGGAGGGTGGCCGCCGAGGCCTCGGACAAGCCCAGCCAGCGCACCTTGCCCTGTTCCACCAGGCGTGCCATCGCACCTACGGTGTCCTCGATCGGCACGGTCGGGTCGACGCGGTGCTGGTAGTACAGGTCGATGTGGTCCACGCCCAGGCGGCGCAGGCTGGCCTCGCAGGCGGCCTGCACATAGTCCGGGTGGCCGTTGACCGGCCGCCCCTTCGGGTCGGTCGGGTCCAGGCCGATACCGAACTTGCTGGCCAGGAACACCTGGTTGCGGCGGCCGGCAATCGCGCGGCCGACCAGCACCTCGTTGGTGTGCGGGCCATACACATCGGCGGTGTCGAGCAGGGTCACGCCCCGGTCCAGCGCGTGCCGGATGACGGCAATGCCGTCATCGTCACTGCCGCGGCCGCCGTAGTAGGCGCTCATGCCCATGCAGCCCAGGCCGAGGGTGGACACGGTGGGGCCGGCGCGGCCGAGAGTACGGGTCTTCATGCGGATCTCCTTGGGGAAGGCGCCACGCCTGGATGGGCAGTGACGAGGGGCACAGCATCCTCCACGTCATCATGTGGATAAACTGCGTGCCACCGGACTTACCTTGAAGACTGGCTTCACAATGGATGCCTCCGTCCCCCTCACCGCTGTGGTCGCCTTCGTCCACGTGGCCGAGCACGCCAGCTTTACCCGCGCCGCCGATGCCCTGGGCGTGTCGACCTCGGCGCTGTCACAGAGCGTGCGCGCGCTGGAAGCGCGGATGGGCGTGCGCCTGCTGCAGCGGACCACACGGCGGGTCAGCCTGACCGAACACGGCGCGCGCTTCCTGCAGCGCGTGCGCGGCGGCCTGGACCAGATCGACCAGGCCTTTGCCGAACTGGACAGCGCGCGCTCGGTGCCTGCCGGGCGGCTGCGTGTGACCCTGCCGCGCATCGTCGCCGATCGCATGGTCCTGCCGCGGCTGCCCGATTTCCTTGCGCGCTACCCGCAGGTGCAGGTGGAACTGTGCGTCGACCCGGCGCTGACCGATCTGGTGGCCGAGGGCTTCGACGCCGGCATCCGCCTCGGCGAATCACTCGCACAGGGCATGATCGCGGTGCCGGTCGGGCCACCTGAGCGCCAGGTGGTGGTGGCCACGCCGGCCTATTTCGAACGCCATGGCGTGCCGCAGACCCCGCATGACCTGCAGGGCCACGCCTGCATCGTGCACCGCCTGGCCAATGGCCGGCTGATGCCCTGGGAGTTCAGCCGCGAAGGCCACGACCTGGACGTGGAAGTGAGCGGGCGGCTGGTGTTCAACGATGCCGGCGTCGCCCATCACGCTGTGCTGGCGGGGCTGGGCATGGCCCAAGGCTTCGCTTCGCTGATGGCCGACGACATCGCCGCTGGGCGACTGCAGAGCGTGCTGCAGGACTGGCAGCCGCCGTTCCCCGGCTTCCACCTGTACTACCCCGCGCGTGAGCAGATGGCGCCCAAGCTGCGGGTGTTCATCGATCACCTGCGCGCGGAGATGCACCACCGGTAGATGCCAACCTTGGTTGGCATGCTTCAATCGACCACGCGCGCCGCTACGCCTCCCGGCCAATGGCAGCCATCCTCGTGCCACGCCTCGACGTCCTCGTTGAACTCGATACGTCGCCCGTCGCGGGCGCGCTCGTAGCTGAAACCGTAGACGTGCGCGCCCTGGGTGCTCAGGTAGTAGCGCCCATTGAGGCGGCCACCGATGCGTTCTTCCCAGACGCTGTCGAACTGGTACGGGCGGTCTTCGGCCAGCACCGTCGTTTCCTGCGACACCTGTTGCAGTTGCAGGCGGCCTCGCTGCCCGGCGTACTGCACGTCGGCGCTGCCATCGTCCAGCCAGCGCCACAGCAGGTGGATGCCGTCGTTGCGGCCCCCGGTGAGGCAGCGATGGTCCTGCACGCTGGCCGCTGCGGTGTCGGCCAGAAGCCCGATGAACACCAGCACCAGCAGCCGCCGGATCATCCGTTCAGCCCCAACCGGATGCCGAACCCCACCAGGAACAGGCCGGCCACGCGGCGCAGCGCATCGCTGATCCGCGGGTGCTGGATCAACCGGCGACGGGCCAGGTTGCCCACACCGATCAGCATCGAGCAGTAGCCGATGCTGACCACCAGGATGATGCCGGCCAGTGCCGCGAAGGTGGCGATGCCCTGGTGTGCCTTCGGATCGATGAACAACGGCAGGAAGGCCATGTAGAACAGGATCGCCTTCGGGTTGAGCAGGCTGACCAGGATCGCCTGCTGGAAGTAGCGGCCCGTCTGCATGCGGATCGGGCCGGCGTCACCCCCCTCGTGTTTCGGCGTGCGCAGCAGGCTGATGCCCACCCACACCAGGTAGGCCGCACCCAGGTACTGCACGGCGTGGAACACCAGTGGGTTGGCCTTCAGCAGTGCGGCCACACCGGCCAGCGCCAGCCACATCAGGATCTGGTCGCCGACCAGCAGGCCGGCCAGCGCGGTGTAGCCGCCACGCACGCCGCCCCGGCCGGTGGCGGTCAGCAGGGTGAAGGTGCCGGGGCCGGGCAGGGCGAGAAACACCAGCACAGCGACCAGAAACGTCCACAGGTCCTGGATGCCCATCCACGGCATGGCGGCGTTCTCTCTTACGGGGGGCCGCCATTGTCGGCCAGTGCTGCACTTGGCGACAGGGGGCTGGCGAGGCCATCGGGCATGCCAGACAGCAGCGGTTGCAGGTGCTGGCGCAGCTGCGCATGCAGTTGCCGTACCGCTGGCGAGAACTGCTTGCGGTGCGGGCATACCAGCTGCAGCGGGATGCTGCTGCCAACACCGTCCAGCAGCAGCTGCAGGCGCCCGGCCAGCACGTCCTCGCGCAGGTCCAGCCAGGACTTGTAGGTGATGCCTTCGCCGGCCACCGCCCAGCGTCGCACTACATCGGCGTCGTCGCAGACCAGCGGACCGCGCACCGGAATCACGCTGCGGCGCCCGTCAACCTCGAACGACCAGCGATCGTAGGCGCGGCCACTGAGCTGGTAGACCAGGCAGTCGTGCTCGCGCAGTTCGTCCAGGCGTGTGGGCGTACCGCGCCGCTGCAGATAGTCGGGCGAGGCCGCGAGCACGCGCCGGTTGCCTTCCAGCAGGGGCAGGGCGACGTAGTTGGCGTCGTCGAAGTGGCCGATGCGGATGGCCACGTCGACCGGGTCGCGGAACACATCGGCCACCTCGTCGGACAAGCGCAGGTGCAGGCGCAGCCGCGGGTGCGCGGCGCGGAAGGCGCTCAGCCAGGGCAGTAGCAGGTTGCGGCCGAGGTCCGAGGGCGCCGACAGCTGCAGGGTGCCGTGCAGCTCGGTGTCCTCGCCCTGCACGCGCGCCTGGCCCTCGCGCAGGGTGGCCAGCACCTCCTGCGCATATGGCAGGTACAGTGCGCCCTCGCCGGTCAGGCGCAGGCTGCGGGTGGTACGCACGAACAGGCGAAGGTCCAGCTCGCGTTCCAGCCGCGCCACCGCCGCGGCGACCTGCCCCGGCAGCAGATCGGCCTCGCGCGCCGCCTGCGAGAAGCTGCCCAGCGCGGCAGTGCGGACGAACAGCTGCAGATCGTCGAAGCGGATCATCTTCATTGCCAGAGTGAAAGTGCTGCCCGATTCTGCGCCTTTCTGCGGGAGCGCGCGCGGCGCAACCTGTCGCCTCCTTCCCCACTGGACCGCTGCCATGCGCGCCATTGCCTACACCCAAGCCGGCCTGCCGATCGATGATGCCCAGGCCCTGATCGACATCGAACTGGAGCTGCCACAGCCCGGCCCGCGTGACCTGCGCGTGGCGGTGCGCGCGGTGGCGGTGAACCCGGTCGACACCAAGGTCCGCCGTGGCGTGGCCACCGACGGCCCGCGCGTGCTGGGCTGGGATGCGGTCGGCATCGTCGATGCGGTGGGCAGCGAGGTGACCCTGTTCCAGCCTGGCGATGCGGTCTACTACGCCGGCGTGATCGACCGGCCGGGCAGCAATGCCGAATACCAGCTGGTGGACGAGCGCAGCGTCGGCCGCAAGCCGGCCAGTCTCGACGATGCGGCCGCCGCAGCGTTGCCGCTGACCGCCATCACCGCCTGGGAGCTGCTGTTCGACCGTCTGCGTATTCCCGAGGGCGGTGGCGAGGGCCAGGCCCTGCTGGTGATCGGTGCTGCCGGTGGTGTCGGTTCGATCCTGGTGCAGCTGGCGCGGAAGCTGACCAAGCTGACCGTGATCGGCACCGCTTCGCGTCCGGATACCCAGGACTGGGTCTACGCGATGGGCGCGCACCACGTGATCGACCACAGCCTGCCGCTGGCCGAGGGCCTGGCATGGCTCGGCATCAGCGAGGTGCAGCACGTGGCCAGCCTGACCCACTCCGACCAGCACTACGCGCAGATCGTGGAGCTGCTGGCGCCGCAGGGCCAGCTCGGCCTGATCGATGACCCGGGCCAGGTGGATGTGATGGCGCTCAAGCGCAAGGCGCTGTCACTGCACTGGGAATCGATGTTCACCCGGCCGCTGTACCGCACCGCCGACATGCAGCGCCAGCACGATCTGTTGAACCGGGTGGCCGAGCTGATCGACACGGGCGTGCTGCAGACCACCCTGGGCGAGCATTTCGGACGCATCGACGCAGCCAACCTGCGCCGTGCCCATGCGCTGCTGGAGAGCCATCGCGCCAAGGGCAAGATCGTGCTGGAAGGCTGGTAGGAGCAGACGCTGTCTGTAGAGCCGGGCCCACGCTCGGCTGCCGTTCGCGCGTGGGCGTCAGCCGAGCATAGGCTCGGCTCTACGGAGCTTCATCCACGCATGGCGTGGATCAGCCGTGTCGACCAGGGGCGACACCTACCAACAGCTGCGGGAACCACGGCTCACGCCACGCCGTTGTCGACGTGTTCGGCGAAACCGGGCTGCTCTCGCAGGCGCTCGAACCATGCGACGAGGTGGGGCAGCGCGGGCTTGCTGCCCGGCGTGCTGCGCCAGCGTTGGGTCGACAGCCCCAGCACGATATCTGCAAGGGTGAAGGTGCTGCCTGCCACGTAGGCATCGGTGGCGGCCAGCTGGGCTTCAAGCACACCCATCAGCCGGTTCCACTGCGCCAGGCTGGCCTCGGCGCGGGCATCGTCCGGGTAGTCCGGATGCTGGCGTACGCGCGCCATGAACACGTGGCGCCAGGCGCTGTTGAGGTCGCTGGCCTGCCAGTCCATCCACTGCTCCACCCGGGCCCGGTCCTTCGCTGCAGGTGGCAGCAGATCCTCGCGACCGGCGCGTGCGGCCAGGTAGCGGCAGATGCTGTTGGATTCCCACAGCACGAAGTCGCCATCGCGCAGCACCGGCACCTGCCGGTTGGGGTTCAGCGCGGCCAGCAGGTCCGGCGGGGGGGCCGGTTCGTGGTGCAGGGGCAAGTCCAGACCGGCGCACAGCCACAGCACCTTGCGCACATTGATGGAGGTGGGCTTTCCGTACAGAGCGAGCATGGTCCTGACGCAGCAGCTGAGACTCGGCCAGCCTACACTTGCCCCATGCAAACCGAATATCTGCTCATTGGCGGTCTTCTATTGGCCGTGCTCATCCTGCAGCTGGTCGCCCTGCTGCGCCGCCCGCCGCACGACCGCCTGGAGCAGGCGGTGCGGGAGGAGGCGCGCGCCGGGCGCAGCGAACTGCGCGAACAGCTCGATGGCTTCGCCCGCGCGCTGACCGATCTGTCCACCCGCACCGACCAGCGCCTGGACCTGCTGCGCGAAGCGCTGGGCGAAGATGCCCGCAAGGCGCGCGCCGAAGCGGCCGAGAGCCAGCAGAGGGGCGCGGCGTTGATGGGACAGCGGCTGCAGGAACTGCGGGGCCAGCTGGAGACCTTCGGCCAGCAGCAGGAAGCGCGCATCCATGCGTTTGGCCAGCAGCTGCAGGAGCTCACCGGGCGTACCGATACCCAGCTCGGCGCGCTGCGCCAGACCCTGGTGGACGATGCACGCAAGGGCCGCGAGGAGGGCGCGCAGTCGCAGCAGCGCCTGACCGAAAGCCTTGGCCTGCGCCTGCAGGAACTGACCCAGCGCAACGAGCAGCGCATCGCCGAGATGCGCACGACGCTGGAAGAACAGCTGCGCGCGCTGCAGAACGACAACGCGCAGAAGCTGGAGCAGATGCGCCACACCGTGGACGAGAAGCTGCAGTCCACGCTGGAAACGCGGCTGGGCAATTCCTTCAAGCTGGTCTCCGAGCGCCTGGAACAGGTGCAGCGTGGCCTCGGCGAAATGCAGCAGCTGGCCACCGGCGTCGGCGACCTCAAGCGCGTGCTGACCAACGTCAAGAACCGTGGCAGCTGGGGTGAAGTGCAGCTGGAGAACATCCTCGAGCAGACGCTCACCCAGGAGCAGTACGCGCGTGCGGTGAAGGTGCGCCCGGATAGTGGCGAGATGGTCGATATCGCCGTGCGCCTGCCGGGCCGCAGCAGCGACGACACGCCGGTGTGGCTGCCGATCGACTCCAAGTTCCCGCGCGAGGACTACGAGCGCCTGCTGGACGCGCAGGAACAGGGAGACGCCGAGGGTGTGCGCCTGCAGGGCATCCAGCTTGAACGCGCGGTGCGCGTGCAGGCCAAGTCGATCTGCGACAAGTACATCGCGCCGCCGCACACCACCGACTTCGCGGTGATGTTCCTGCCCACCGAGGGCCTGTATGCCGAAGTGATCCGGCGCCCGGGCCTGGTCGACCTGCTGCAGCGCGAGCACCGCGTGGTGGTGGCCGGCCCGACCACGGTCACCGCGCTGCTCAACAGCCTGCAGATGGGCTTCCGCACGCTGGCCATCGAGCAGCGTTCCAGCGAGGTGTGGAGCCTGCTGGGTGCGGTGAAGAGCGAGTTCGGCAAGTTCGCCGGCATCCTCGAAAAGGCCGAGAAGCAGATCACCACGGTGGGTCGCAGCATCGGCGAGGCCAGCCGCAAGACCCGCACCATCGAACGGCGCCTGCGTGGCGTGGAGTCGCTGGCGTCCGAACAGGCACAGTCGTTGCTCGGCGATCTGGCCAAGGGTGATGCGGCCGCCGAGGACGAGGGCAGTGAAGGCGACGGCGACGAGGCCTGAGCCACGCTGACACGCCGCCTGCATCGCCGATGCGTATGCTGGCGGCCTGTCCGCTTCGATCAGGTATCGTCATGCGCCTGCGCCGCTTCACCAGCCTAGTCCTGACCGCGCTGCTTGCCGCCTGCAGCAGCACACCACCGGCTGCCGATACGGCGGCGGCATCCGCCGCAGCCACCAGCCCCGAAGCGGCCGAGGCGTACCGCGAAGCGCGCGACGTCGACTGCCAGGCCGCTGGCGGCACCCTGCAGCGGCTGGGCCGGCTGCAGCGCGAACAGTGCGTGATTCCTTACGCCGACGCCGGCAAGGCCTGCAGCCGCAAGAGCGACTGCATGGGCCAGTGCCTGGCCGGCGGCGAGGTGACTGTCGGCAGCGTCGCCACCGGGATCTGCCAGCGCGATGTGCGCCAGAACTTCGGATGCCGCCAGCGCATTGATGAGGGCAAGGCGCAGGGCATGATCTGCGTGGATTGAATCCTGCCTGTAGAGGGGGGGGGGGGGGGGGGGGGGGGGGGGGGGGGGGGGGGGGGGGGGGGGGGGG
>NZ_JBQEMR010000005.1:123972-150847 GCF_052045015.1 Stenotrophomonas sp. 22692 | reverse complement strand
CCTTCCTTTGTTTGTGCTCCCTCGGCTCCCACTTCCCCCCCCGCTACCAGCGGGCGCCGCATACGCCGCCGGATTGAAATGAATACGCAATCGCCTGTTCATCAAGCGCGATAACCGCTGGCGCGAGCGCCCCGGCAGCGCTACAATTCGCACTCGCCGAATCACGAAAGCCGGACCGGTCCCAGACCGTACGTCCGCGCTTTTTTGCAACCGGATTTCCGTGAAGCGCAGGCGTGACTTCGGCAGCCCCCTCGGTAGCCAAAGTGAGATTCCCGTGACCCAAGCCGCAATCCTCGTCCTCGAAGACGGCACCGTATTCGAGGGCGAATCCGTAGGCGCGCCCGGCCTGTCCGTCGGTGAGGTGGTGTTCAACACCGCCATGACCGGCTACCAGGAAGTGCTGACCGACCCGTCCTACGCCCGGCAGATGGTCACGCTGACCTATCCGCATATCGGTAACACCGGCATGACCGACCAGGACAATGAAGCGTCCAAGGTGTGGTCGGCCGGCCTGATCGTGCGCGACGTTCCCCGCCGTCCCAGCAACTGGCGCAGCCAGGTGTCGCTGCAGGACTGGCTGATCCAGCGCGGCGTGGTCGCCATCGCCGGCATCGACACCCGCAAGCTGACCCGCATCCTGCGCGAGAAGGGCGCGCAGAACGGTGCACTGATGGCCGGCGACATCGACGTGGAAAAGGCACTGGAAGCCGCCCGCAAGTTCCCGGGGCTGAAGGGCATGGATCTGGCCAAGGTTGTCACTACCGAGAAGACCTACACCTGGACCGAGGGCCAGCTGGACCTGGATGCCAACGCCTTCGTCAGCGTGCCGTCCCGGTTCAAGGTCGTGGCTTACGACTTCGGCGTGAAGACCAACATCCTGCGCATGCTGGCCGAGCGTGGCTGCGAAGTGACCGTGGTGCCGGCGCAGACTCCGGCCGCCGAAGTGCTGGCGCTGAAGCCGGACGGCGTGTTCCTGTCCAATGGCCCGGGTGACCCGGAACCGTGCGACTACGCCATCGAAGCGATCAAGACCTTCATCGACGTGAAGATCCCGACCTTCGGCATCTGCCTGGGCCACCAGTTGCTGGGCCTGGCCTCGGGCGCGCAGACCATGAAGATGGGCCACGGCCACCACGGTGCCAACCACCCGGTGCAGGACCTGGACAGCGGCCGGGTGATGATCACCTCGCAGAACCACGGCTTCGCGATCGATGAAGCGACCCTGCCGCCGACCCTGCGCGTGACCCACCGTTCGCTGTTCGACGGCACCAACCAGGGCGTGGCCCGCACCGACGTGCCGGCGTTCTCGTTCCAGGGCCACCCGGAAGCGTCGCCGGGCCCGACCGACGTCGGTCCGTTGTTCGACCGCTTCGTGGTGCTGATGGAGCAGGCCAAGGCGTGATCAGTACGCCGCCGGTCCCCCGGTGGCGTCGCGATGGACCGTAAACCCCGCATCGCTGCTGCCCCCGGCGCGGCGCTGCGGATCAAGATTCCTGATCGACAGCGTGCGATCACCCCCCTTGTCACGCTGTACTGACTTAGAGAAGAAAATGCCCAAGCGCACTGACCTCAAGACCATCCTCATCATCGGTGCTGGCCCGATCGTCATCGGCCAGGCCTGCGAGTTCGACTACTCCGGCGCCCAGGCCTGCAAGGCCCTGCGTGACGAGGGTTACCGCGTGGTGCTGGTCAACAGCAACCCGGCCACGATCATGACCGACCCGGAGATGGCCGACGCCGTCTACATCGAGCCGATCAACTGGCAGACGGTCGAGAAGATCATCGCCAAGGAAAAGCCCGACGCGCTGCTGCCGACCATGGGTGGCCAGACCGCGCTGAACTGCGCGCTGGACCTGGCCGACAACGGCGTGCTGGAGAAGTACAACGTCGAACTGATCGGCGCCAAGCGCGAAGCGATCCGCATGGCCGAAGACCGCGAGCTGTTCCGCGTGGCCATGGGTGAGATCGGCCTGGAATGCCCGACCGCCGCCGTCGCCCACACCCTGGACGAAGCGCTGGAGATCCAGACCCGCGTCGGCTACCCGACCATCATCCGCCCCAGCTTCACCCTGGGCGGCAGCGGTGGCGGCATTGCCTACAACCGCGAAGAGCTGGTCGAGATCGTCAGCCGCGGCCTGGAACTGTCGCCGACCACCGAAGTGCTGGTGGAAGAGTCGGTGCTGGGCTGGAAGGAATTCGAGATGGAAGTGGTCCGCGATACTGCGGACAACTGCATCATCGTCTGCTCGATCGAAAACCTGGACCCGATGGGCGTGCACACCGGTGACTCGATCACTGTGGCGCCGGCGCAGACCCTGACCGACAAGGAATACCAGCGCCTGCGCGATGCCTCCATCGCCGTGCTGCGCAAGATCGGTGTCGATACCGGTGGCTCGAACGTGCAGTTCGGCATCAACCCGAAGACCGGCCGCGTGGTGGTCATCGAGATGAACCCGCGCGTGTCGCGTTCCTCGGCGCTGGCCTCCAAGGCCACCGGCTTCCCGATCGCCAAGGTCGCCGCGAAGCTGGCCGTGGGCTACACCCTGGACGAACTGAAGAACGAAATTACCGGTGGCCTGACCCCGGCCTCGTTCGAGCCGTCCATCGACTACGTCGTCACCAAGATCCCGCGCTTCGCCTTCGAGAAGTTCCCGGCTGCCGATGCACGCCTGACCACCCAGATGAAGTCGGTGGGCGAGGTGATGGCGATGGGCCGCACTTTCCAGGAGTCGGTGCAGAAGGCCCTGCGCGGCCTGGAAACCGGCAAGGTCGGCTTCGACCCGACCGGCCTGGACCTGAGCAACGAAGAAGACCTGCAGACCCTGCGTCGCGAGCTGAAGGCGCCGGGTCCGGAGCGCCTGTTCTTCGTCGCCGATGCGTTCCGCGCTGGCATGAGCGTGGAAGAGATCTACGCACTGTCGTTCATCGATCATTGGTTCCTGGACCAGATCGAGGAAATCATTGCCGCGGAAACCGCCGTCGCCGCCGATGGCATCGACGCGCTGGACGCTGCGCGCCTGCGCAAGCTGAAGCGTGCCGGTTTCTCCGACGCCCGCCTGGCGCAGCTGACCGGCACCAACGAAGCGGCCATCCGCGCGCTGCGCCGTGCGCACAAGGTACGTCCGGTCTACAAGCGCGTTGACTCCTGTGCCGGTGAGTTCTCCACCGGTACCGCCTACCTATACTCGACCTACGAGGACGAGTGCGAGGCCGCGCCGAGCAACCGCGACAAGATCATGATCCTGGGCGGTGGCCCGAACCGCATCGGCCAGGGCATCGAGTTCGACTACTGCTGCGTGCACGCGGCACTGGCGCTGCGCGAGGATGGCTATGAAACCATCATGGTCAACTGCAACCCGGAAACCGTGTCGACCGACTACGACACCTCCGACCGCCTGTACTTCGAACCGCTGACCCTGGAAGACGTGCTGGAAATCGTCGAGCTGGAACAGCCGAAGGGCGTGATCGTGCAGTACGGCGGCCAGACCCCGCTGAAGCTGGCGCGCGCGCTGGAAGCCAACGGCGTGCCGGTGATCGGCACCAGCCCGGACTCGATCGACCTGGCCGAAGACCGTGAGCGCTTCCAGCAGCTGGTCGACAAGCTGGGCCTGAAGCAGCCGCCGAACCGCATCGCCCGCAACGACCAGGAAGCCCTGCTGCTGGCCCGCGAGATCGGCTACCCGCTGGTGGTGCGCCCGAGCTACGTGCTGGGCGGCCGTGCGATGGAGATCGTCTACGGCGAAGCCGACCTTGCCCGCTACGTGCGCGACGCGGTGAAGGTGTCCAACGATTCGCCGGTGCTGCTGGACCGCTTCCTCGACAACGCCGTCGAGTGCGACGTCGACATCATCGCCGACAAGGATGGCAACGTCCTGATCGGTGGCGTGATGGAGCACATCGAAGAAGCTGGCGTGCACTCGGGCGATTCCTCCTGCTCGCTGCCGCCGTACTCGCTGTCGGCTGAAACCCAGGCCGAACTGCGCCGCCAGGTGGTGGAGCTGGCCAAGGCCCTGAACGTGGTCGGCCTGATGAACACCCAGTTCGCGATCCAGACCAGCGACGAAGGTTCCGACACCATCTACCTGCTGGAAGTGAACCCGCGTGCCTCGCGCACCGTGCCGTTCGTGTCCAAGGCCACCGGCATGCCGCTGGCCAAGATCGCCGCCCGTTGCATGGCTGGCAAGAGCCTGGCCGAGCAGGGTGCAACCAAGGAAATCGTGCCGGACTATTACTCGGTGAAGGAAGCGATCTTCCCGTTCGCCAAGTTCCAGGGCGTCGATCCGATCCTCGGGCCGGAGATGCGCTCCACCGGTGAAGTGATGGGCGTAGGCCGCACCTTCAACGCCGCCTTCGCGCGTGCGCAGGAAGCCGGTGGCATCAAGGCGCCGCCGGTCGGCAAGGCCTTCGTTTCGGTGCGTGATCCGGACAAGAAGCGCGTGCTGCCGGTGGCCAAGGCGCTGCTGGCGCGTGGCTACAGCCTGGTCGCCACCCGTGGCACCGCCGCGTGGCTGCAGCAGCATGGCATGGACTGCGAGATCATCAACAAGGTGGTCGAAGGCCGTCCTCACATCGTCGACTCGATCAAGAACGGCGAGATCGTCTACATCGTCAACACGACCGAAGGTCGTTCGGCGATCAACGACTCGTTCTCGATCCGTCGCGAGGCACTGCAGCATCGCGTCACCTACTCGACCACCATTGCCGGCGCCAAGGCGCTGGTGGATTCACTGGAATTCCGCGGCACCGGCCCCGTCTGGTCGCTGCAGGAGCTGCACAAGGAGTTGAATGCATGAGAGCCCCCATCACGATGAAGGGCGCGCAGAAGCTGCGCGACGAACTGGATCACCTGAAGTCGGTCAAGCGCCCGAAGGTGATCGCCGCGATCGCCGAGGCGCGTGAGCACGGTGACCTGAAGGAGAACGCCGAGTACCATGCCGCGCGCGAGGAACAGGGCTTCATCGAAGGCCGCATCAAGCAGCTGGAAGGTGAGCTGTCGCACGCCGAAATCATCGACGTGAGCAAGCTCAATGCCGGCTCCAAGGTGGTGTTCGGCGCCAGCGTGACGCTGGCCGACGTGGAAACCGACGAAGAGAAGAAGTACCAGATCGTTGGTGACCTGGAAGCGGACATCAAGCTGGGCCTGATCGCGATTTCCTCGCCGGTGGCGCGCGCGATGATCGGCAAGCTGGAAGGCGATTCGATCGTGATCGACGCCCCGGCCGGCCAGCGCGAGTACGAGATCGTCAGCGTCAGCTACGTGGACTGACCACGTGGCGACGGCGACCCTGCTGTTGCCTGCACGCAGCCGCTTTGCCGTGGCTGCGCTGCCGGACGATGTGGCGCGTGCGCTCGGCCGTGCCACGACGGTGCAGGTCGCACCGGGCGAACGCGCACAACTGACGCGCCATTTCACGGTTGCCGCGCCGCACTGGCCGGTGGCCGCGTTGACCCGCCAGCGCGACGTCGGCGATGCGGCCGGCGCCTGCTGGCTGCGTGCCGACCCGGCCTGCATGGTGCCGGACATGCACGGCGCGCGAATGATGGCCTACGGCGAAACACTGCGGCCGACCTTGGCGGACAGCCTGGCGTTGCTGCCGGTGCTGCAGCCGCTGTTTGCCGATGCCGGATTCGTGCTCGACGCACCGGATCCTTCGCGCTGGTACCTGCGGCTTCCGATCGACCTGGCCCTGCCGGACTTCGACAGTCCGGACGAGGTGCTGGGCGATGACCTGTTCTCTCACCTGCCCGAAGGCGAGGGCGGCCGCCGCTGGCGGGCGCTGATGACCGAAGCGCAGGTACTGCTGCACAACCATTCCTGGAACCAGCAGCGCGCCGTGCAGGGACAACAGCCGATCAATTCGCTGTGGTTCTGGGGCGGTGGCGTGATGCCGGTGTCGGTCAGCACGCCGCACGCACAGGTGCGTAGCCGCGATGCCCTGTTGCAGGGCCTGGCCCTGGCGGCTGGCGTCGCCGTGGACGGCGAGCAGGCGGTGGATGCATTGGTGGATCTGCGCCAGCTGCGTTCCCTGCAGCAGCTCGGCAATGAAGCGATCCGTCCACTGCTGGCCGCGCTGAAGCGTGGTGAGCTGCAGCGGCTGGTGCTGGATTTCGAAGACGGCCTGCAGTTCCAGCTGGACCGTGGACAGCGCTGGCAGTTCTGGAAGAAGCCGCGCCAGCTGCACGATTGAAGCCGACGCTGCGCGCTGCCGCACAGCCATCGGTGCTGCTGATTCCCCCTGTAGCGCCGAGCCCATGCTCGGCTTCATCACTACTGGACTTCTGTAACGTAGGTCGGCAATGACCAGTGCCTGCGGCTCCGGGTTGAGCAGTATTCACCCAGATACGTCGCGCTCAGGACAAGGCGCGAGCCATCCCAGGCCCAGTGCCGGTTCGTGCCGCAGGGATCGGTGTCGGTCACAGAACCTTCTTCAAGGAATACGGCATACGGATAGAGCGGAAACAGCGTGCTCGCGGTGATCAGCGTGGGCGAAAACGGTGGGCGGTCGCGGATCAGCCATGCACCTGCGGACACGATGTAGCGGTCGGTTGCGCAATTCAACAGCGCCAGGACATGGTTGGTATCTACCCGTTCGATACGGAGTTGGCGCGACGACATCCGGTCGCACGCATTTCCCGCAGCGGCCACCGGTTGCAGCTGCTGCAGCAGATCCGACCGCTCGGCCAGCTGCGCGTCGCCTTCCTGTGCTTCGACCAGAAGCGGCGGTGCCTTCAGGGGTGGCGCGGTAACCGCAGCCGGGACCTTCGATTCCGGCTGTGAGCCCTTGCGCACCAGCGCGCCAGGCGTATCCAGCCGACCCTGTACTTCGTCCATCTTCAGCAGCAGCGTGTGGATGCCCCGGTCGGACAGCGGCCACGCGTTGCCCGAAGCGTCGCTCATCTCGACGCGCTTGCCCGCCAGCAGGGACTCGATCATGGCGGTCACGTAGTGCGTGGGCAGCTCCAGGCCAGAGTCGAGTGCTTCGCTGTGGCCGATGGCACCGAGGTCCTCTCCGTCCACGTGCAGGTGCAACGTTCCTTCGGGTGCTACCGCCGCAGGGGTTGGTGGCACGTCCTCGCCGCCTTCGGCCATCGACAGCCGGGCGGTGACCGCCGCGCTTGGCCCGCCGCTGCGCCCGATCAGCGCGCTCAGCATCAGCGGCGCCAATGGACCGTAGGCTGCCAGCCGGCAGGTGCGGGTGTTGTCGCAGGCCATCACGCCGTCGCCCTCCACGAACGATATGCCAACCGGCTCTGTGGCCGTTGCCGTCGATGCCAGTGTCAGCAACGCCAACAGGAGTGGCGTGCGTAACAGTGAAGATGCGTGCATTCAACGCACCTCGCTGATCAGGGTTGGCAGCATCCAGTGTCCGCCCGGTATGCCGCGACACAGGCCCGTACTGAAAGCGCTGCTGGGCTGGAATCTGCGGCTGTCCCATACCCAGTCCGAGCCGGAAACACAGTCGCCAATGCCACGGCCCTTGTAGCGTGCGTAGAGCGTGCGTTCGGCGCGCGAGAAGCCCTCTGCCTCCAGCGTGATCGTCTGCGGGGCAAACGGCGGCTGATCACGCGCGATCCAGAAGCCATTGCTGTAGTTGTACGCCCCCATCTGGCACAGCGCCTGCACCAGTACATGGTGCTCGTCCAGCCGCTCGATCACCATTTCCGGGGTGCCCGTGTACTCGATCAGGCGTGGACAGTCGTCACTGTCGCCGAGCGTGGCGATCACGGCATCGCGCAGCGCTTCGCTGCTTCCCAGTTCGCTGTCTCCGGAACGTGGCGCCACCAGCGCCGCGCTCACGATCACCGGCTTGGCGTATGCAGCCGGCACTCTGGTTTCGGCGCGCGTGCCACGCCGCACCAGGGCGCCGGGTGTACCGATCCTTCCCTGTGTCTCGTCCATTTTCAGCAGTACGGCGGCAGCCCCACGGTCGGAAATCGGCCAGCGTGTGCCGTTGTTGTCGATGACCTCGATGCGGGCCCGGCCGGGCAGGGCCGCCAGCAAGGCTTCCACCTGCGCGGGCCGCAGCGTCACGGCCTCGTCGGCGCCGGTGTCCTGCACCGGGCCCAGATCACGGTCGTTCACCAGCAGGCGCATCGCTCCTTCAGGCATTGCGCTTTCGCCATCCTCGCCCACCCGCAGCCGCGCCTTCACCGGCGTGCCGGGTCCGCCGGCACGTTCCAGCATCAGTCCCAGGGGGCCGTCGGCGCTCTCCGGGCCATAACCGGCGGCACGGCAGGTGCCGGTGTTGTCGCAGGCCAGGAACCAGTCGTGGTGCACGAACTCGATACCGGGTGTGGCCGTCGTGTTTCCGGCATCGGGGGCGAGCGGCAGCAGCAGGCCTACAATCAGTGCGCTCAGCGGGCGGTACATGGCGAATTCCGTTTCAGAAGCGAACAAGCATGGGCGATGGCCGCGCCTGCGCCAAGCCCGGGAAGAGCCGGGCACGCCGAGCGGGTATCATGCGCGGGTCTTCCGTCACCCGGCGATGCCGATGTCCCTTGCCGCCGATGCTGTGCATTCATCCCCTGATACGCCGACGATCCGCCGCCGCGATGCGGTCGCGCCCGGAAGCTGGCCGGAGGGCACGCTGCCGCTGCTGGCGCGCCTGTACGCTGCACGCGGCGCGCATACCCCGGAGCTCGCGCAGCCGAAACTGGGCAATCTGCACGCCCCCGAGCTGCTGACCGGCATCGACGATGCGGTGGGCCTGCTGGTCGAGGCCATCGCCAATGACAAGCGCATCCTCGTGGTCGGCGATTTCGACTGCGATGGCGCCACCGCCTGTGCGGTCGGCGTGCGTGGCCTGCGCATGCTCGGCGCGCAGCATGTCTTCCACGCGGTGCCGAACCGCATGGTGCACGGCTATGGTCTGTCGCCGTCGCTGGTGGAAGAACTGGCCGAGTTGAAGCCGGACCTGCTGGTCACGGTCGACCACGGTATTGCCTGCCATGCCGGCGTGACTGCGGCCAAGGCACGTGGCTGGCAGGTACTGGTCACCGACCACCATCTGCCGGGCCCGCAGCTGCCGCCGGCCGACGTCATTGTCGATCCGAATCTGGACGGCGACGCCTTCCCCAGTAAATCGCTGGCCGGTGTCGGCGTGATCTTCTACGTGCTGATGGCGCTGCGCCGACAGATGCGCGAAGCCGGTGTCTTTGCCGATGGCAAGGGACCGGACCTGACCACGCTGCTGGACCTGGTGGCGGTCGGCACCGTCGCCGATCTGGTAGCGCTGGACCCGAACAACCGTGCATTGGTGAGCGCGGGCCTGCGTCGTCTGCGCGCAGGGCAGGGCTGTGTCGGCCTGCGCGCCCTGATCGAAGCCAGCGGCCGTGACGCCGCGCGACTGACCGCCACTGACATCGGCTTCGCGCTCGGCCCGCGCCTGAACGCGGCGGGCCGGCTGGAAGACATGGCGCTGGGCATCGCGCTGCTGCTGACCGAAGACCCACGCCAGGCGCGCGAGATCGCGCAGACGCTGGAGCAGATCAATTCGGAACGGCGCGCGGTGCAGCAGTCGATGACCGACGACGCCGAGCAGGCATTGACCCGCGTGGTGCTGGACATGGCCGGTCAGCGCCCGGTGGCGGCCTGCCTGTTCGATGCCGATTGGCACCCGGGCGTGGTTGGCCTGGTTGCGTCGAAGATGAAGGATCGCCTGCATCGCCCGGTAATTGCCTTCGCGCCGGCCGAACCGGGTGCGGATACCCTGCGCGGCTCGGCCCGTTCCATCCCGGGCCTGCATATCCGTGATGCACTGGCGCTGGTCGATGCGCGTCATCCCGGCCTGGTCGAGCGCTTCGGTGGCCACGCGATGGCCGCCGGCCTGAGCATGCGCCTGGAGCATCTGCCCGCGTTCGAGGCCGCCTTCGTTGCCATCGTGCAGGAAGTGCTTGACCCGGCCGCGCTGCAGCAGCACGTGCTCAGCGATGGCGAACTGGCCGTGCACGAACTCGACCACCGCCATGCCGACGCCCTGCGTCTGGCCGGTCCCTGGGGCCAGGGGTTCCCGGAACCGATGTTCGATGGTCATTTCGAGGTGGCCAACTGGCGCGTGCTGAAGGAGCGCCACCTGAAGCTGGAACTGCGCCTGCCGGGCCTGCCGGGCACGGTCAACGCCATCCACTTCGGCGGCTGGCACGGCAATGCGCCGAGCCGTCACGTGCACCTGGCCTACCGCCTGGCCTGTGATGACTACCGCGGTGGCGCAGCGATCCAGCTGATCGTCGAGCACTGCCTGCCCGCCTGAGCGGCGGAGGCACCGCGCTTCGCGCTCGCCGGGCATGGCCGGGCGGGATGCATCAACGTTCGATTTTGTTCCCTCCGTTCCCCTTTTCCTGTCGGGTCAGCGGATCTCGCTGACCAGTCTAGGCAGTTCCCAGGTGTCGCCGGGTACGCCGCGGCATAGGCCGACTGCCATTTCCGATGTAGCGACAAAGGCGGTTCCGTTCCACGTCCAGGTTGCCGACCATATGCAATCGCCGAGGCTGCGCCCCAGCTTTGAAGCTGTGATCTGGCCGTTGTCGTAGCCGGTCGCTTCGTCGGTTACCAGTTGCGGCCGAAAGGGTGCCCGTGTGCGGGCGATCCAGTAGCCGTCGCCGAAGTTGTAGGCGGCACGCCAGCAGGGAACACTGACAAGCACATGTTGTGCGTCCAAGCGGTGGACCTTCAGCGGGGAATTGCTTAGTGGGGAATCGGCATCAGCGTCCATCAGGCCTTCGCAGCCGTCGGCGTTGGGCGTGGTGAGCAGGGCTGAGCGCAGAGCCGGCGAGATGGCCAGTCGTGCCAATGCAGGGTCGTGCAGGTTTGAGTTCGGAGTAGTGGGCTTGCGCACCACCGGCATCGGCGGTGCCGCGGGAACGCGGGTTTCAGGCAGGCTGCCCTTGCGCATCACCGCCCCGGGAGTGCCGAGGCGGCCCTGGTGCTCATCGATTTTCAGCAGCACCGCTGCGGCACCCTTGTCCGACAGCGGCCAACGGTGGCCGGCAGCATCGGTCACACTGATTCCGCCGTCGCGTACCAGTGCGGACAACAGTGCGCTGGTCTGCGTGGCATTCAGGATGTGCGTGCCTTTGCCCTTGGTGGGCGCAAGAACCCCGACATCCTGCTGCTGGATATGCAGACGTAGCGCGCCTTTGGGTTGGGCCTGATTTTCTGCCGGCTGAAGTGAAAGTCGACCCTGAATGGCCTGGCCAGGGCCGCCTTTGCGAGTGAGCTGTACGCTCAGAGTGCCTTCCTCGTCGGCTGGGTAGCCGACTGCGCGGCAGGTTCGCGTGTTGTCACAGGCCACGAACCAGTCGAGATGGTGAAACTCCAGGTGTTTGGGTGAGGGCATGGCTTCGGATGCCAGCGGCCAGGCCAAGACCAGCAGGGATACGCGTCGAGCAAATCGCATCGGCAGTTTTGGGTGGTTTGGGACAGCAGGCATCGTGACTGCAGGTAAAGGCAATGAAAAGCTGTGCACGGCTCGATGGTGATGCCAGCGTCGGCGCAGCCGGCGCGTTGTCTACCTACGCCGATGGGCTTTATCCCGCTGCTGATTTCTCCGGCCGCTGAGTAAACGGTCCAGTTGCGACAATCTCGCACCGCAAGCGCGGTGTAGGTCGGCGCTTCCCAGGCGCGCATCGTCCCTGAATTCCGGAAGTCCAAAGACCGTGTTCTGGAGCGCGAACTGCAGTGTCCGCTGGAGGATGGCCAGCGTGATGCAGTCCCCCCAAGCTGCGGCCCTTCTGCGAGGGCATGACCTGGCCGTCGTCGTAGGCAACCTTGCGTTGTGTTGGAATGCCGCTCTTGTTGTGCCGAGAGGTCATCCCCAGCGCCGAACGGCATCACCCCCCCCAAGCAACGCAGTCACACTGAAGTCCCGCAATGATTCTCGTTCGTGGCCGCGAGGCTCTCAGCGTTCACTGCACATCGGTGACCTGCATGGGCAACTGCCAGGTTCCGTCCAGCGCATGTCGGCAGAAGACGCTTTCCGTAGCTGAGGTCGCAACGAAGCGGGTGCCATCCCAGGTCCATGATTGTTCGGACCTGCAGCTGGGCTCGGAGCGATCAGATTGGGAAGCGATGATCTCGCCATTCCCGTAGGAGGTGGTGTCACTGGTCACCCAAGCTGCCCGATAAGGCGCTTGCTCACGGATGACCCAGTAACCATCGCCGGTGTTATAGGCCGCGTCCCAGCACCGCACGCTGACGAGCAGGTGCCTCCCATCGAGGCGCTGGATTCCCAGTGGCGGGTTCTTGAGGGGGGTGTCCCGATCAGCATCGAGCAGTCCTTCGCAGCTCGGTTCCTTCAAGGTCGCGCGCAGTGCTGCACGCAATGCAGGCGAGGTTGCGAGCTTGGCGAACGCCCGGTTATCGGGCAGAGGGAACTGCATCGACGCCTTGTGTATCACCGGCTTTGGCAGCGCCGCCGGCACGCTGCTCTCGGCCGCCGGGCCCTTGCGCATCAGCGCGCCCACCGTGCCCACGCGGCCCTGGAAGTCATCGGCTTTCAGCAGCGCCGCTGCAGCGCCCTTGTCCGACAGCGGCCATGCATGGCCGCCAGCATCGATCACCGTGATGCCGCCATCGCGCACCAGCGCCGACAATAGAGCGGTGGTCTGTGCCGGGTTCAGCGTGTACATGCCTTCCTCCTTGGCCGGCGTCAGCATGCCCAGATCACGCTGCTTGATACGCAGGTGCAGGGCACCCTTGGGCGACTGCTGGCCGTCGATCGGCCGCAGCGACATTTCGCCACGAACCGGTTGCTGGGGGCCACCATCGCGGGTCAGCAACACGCTCAAGGTGCTGTTTTCGCCACTGGCGTACCCGGCGGCACGGCAGGTACGGGTGTTGTCACAGGCCACGACCCAATCGTGATGCTGGAAGTAGGCTCCCTCGGGCATCGTGGTGGCGGCAGCAACTAACGGAGAGGACAGGGCGAGCAAGACAGACAAGACAGACGGAAAAAGGACGCGCATGCGCATTCTCGGGTTGGAAGGAGAGGTCATATAGGCTGGGCGTCGGCAGGGTCGAGGACCAGCATCGAACCGGGTCAACCCCATTCATCCACCTTGTGCGTTCAGACAATCACGATCCCACTGGAGTCCTGTCATGGTCTTCGCCCGTTGCTGCACCTTGTTCCTGCTTGGCCTGATGGCCATGCCCGCGTCGGCGCAGTCGGCGCGGCGTCCGCCCGTGCCGAGTGGCTCTACCCCGTTGCTGATCGCCCCGGCTGCCGAGCAGGCGGTCCAACTGCGACACGCCCGCATCGAGGGCGAAGTCCAGGCCGGCGTCGCCCAGACCCGGATCTCCCTGGAATTCCACAACCCGAACCGGCGTGTGCTGGAGGGCGAGCTGCAGTTCCCGCTGGCCGATGGCCAGCAGATCAGCGGCTTCGCGCTGGATATCAACGGCGAGTTGCGTGATGCGGTGCCGGTGCCCAAGGACCGCGGTCGTCAGGTATTCGAGGAGATTGCCCGCCGCGGCGTCGACCCGGGCCTGCTGGAACAGACCGCTGGCAACCAGTTCCGCCTGCGCATCTACCCGCTGCCGGCCGGCGGCAGTCGGCGCGTGCAGCTGGTGATGCGTGAGCCGTTGGCCTTCGACGGCCACGGCTGGCAATGGACGCTGCCGCTGCAGTTCGCCGCCGGTGCAGCCTCGGTTGAACTGAAGCTGCAGGCCCCGGGCGCGACGGCCGCGGGTACGGCGCCATTCCGCATCAGCGCGGGCCAGCTGCAGTGGCAGGGCAGGGGCGCGCAGTTGCCGAAGCAGCTGCAGTGGAGCCTGCCCGCAGCACGTCAGGCGCAGGTCCAGGTGGCGCCCTGGCAGGACGGGCACTACCTGTTGGCGCAGCTGCCGGTGTCGACCGGCAGCACGCCGCGCACGTTGCCCCGCGAGATCGGCCTGCTGTGGGATGGCTCCGGCTCGGGTGGGCAGCGTGACCGCACGCGCGAGTTCGCCCTGCTGGATCGGTACTTCGCCGCGATGGGTGACGGCACCGTGGCGTTGACCGTGCTGCGCGATCGCGCCGAACAGGTGCGTCGATTCCGTATCCGCGCCGGCAACTGGAGTGAACTGCGCGCAGCCCTGCAGGCCGTGCGCCCGGACGGTGCCAGCGCGCTGGCACAGTGGCAGCCGCAGCCGGGCGTGAAGGAATACCTGCTGGTCAGCGATGGCCTGCTGACCTATGGGCCGGAACAGCTACCGGCGATGGTGGCGGATCAACGCCTGTTTGCGATCAGCAGCGCCGGTGCGCGCACCGATGCCGTGCGACTGCGTGGTTGGAGCGAAGCGCATGGTGGCCGCTTTGTTGCACTGGGTGAGGATGTCGATGCAGCGGCGCGCGAGCTGCTGTCGTCGCCGTTGGATGTGCAGGTCGATGCGGGGCGCGGCGTGCAGGACGTGGTGATCGATCGTCGCAGTGAAGCCCAGGGCTGGCTGTGGCTGCACGCACGACTAGCGGCCGACGGTGTGCCGATGCGGGTGCGCGTGGGTGGCGGCGAATGGCAGGCGCTGCCGGCCACGCAGAAAAGCGATGACGGCGAACTGCTGGCCGGCCTGTGGGCGCAGGCGCGCCTGCAGCAACTGGCCGTCGACCGCCGCAGCAACCGTGAGGCCATGCAGCGCCTGTCCCAGCAGTTTGGCCTGGTGGGGCCGGATACCTCGCTGATCGTGCTGGAAACCCTGGATGACTACCTGCGCTATGCGATCCGTCCGTCTGGCACGCTCCGCACCGAATACGATGCACGATTCGCCGTGCAGGTGGCGGATCGCGCCGCTGCGGATCGCGAGCGCCTGGATGAAGTGGCTGCACGCTGGAAGGAGCGCCAGCAATGGTGGAACCGCAGCTGGCCGAAGGGAATGCCGCCGCAGCCGAAGGGCGGGGCACTGGAAGTGGCCTCCGCGGACTACGCGATGGAATCGGCGCCGGTGGCGATGCTCGCCGCGCCGGCCCCTGCGGCACCGCCCGCCCCGGCACCGATGGCCGCCGCCGAGCAGCGCATGGAAGCCAGCAGCGCGCGTGCACGTCGCTCGGCGCCTGCATCCAACAAGGCCCTGGATTCAATCACGGTCACGGGTGGCCGTGTCGCTGCGCCCGCTGCCGCCAACGAGGGCGAGCTCGGCATCCAGCTGGCGGCCTGGCAGCCGGACTCGACCATCGCCCGGCGCTTGCGCCAGGGCCCGGCGTCGCAACTGTATGACCGCTACCTGGCCGAGCGCGATGCCCATGCCGACAGCAGCGCATTCTTCCTCGACGTGGCCGACCTGCTGCTGGCGCAGGGTCAGCGCGACCTGGCACTGCGCGTGTTGTCGAACCTGGCCGAGATGGACCTGGACAACCGCCACCTGCTGCGCGTGCTCGGTTACCGACTGATGCAGGCCGATGCTCCCGCGCTGGCGGTGCCGGTGTTCGAGCAGGTGCTGGCGATGGGCCAGGAGGAACCGCAGAGCTTCCGCGACCTCGGCCTGGCACTCGCGGCGGCCGGCAAGCCGCAGCAGGCGCTGGCGCCGCTGTACCAGGTGGTGGTGCGGCCGTGGGACAGCCGCTTCGATGGCATCGCCCTGATCGCATTGGATGACCTGACGAACCTGGTGGCCCGCAGCACGCCCCGGCTGGATACCACCGGCATCGACCCGCGCCTGCTGCAGGCGATGCCGCTGGACCTGCGGGTGGTGCTGTCGTGGGATGCCGACAACAGCGACATGGACCTGTGGGTGACCGACCCGAACGGCGAGCGCGCGTACTACGGCAACCGCCTGACCTACCAGGGCGGGCAGATGTCGCAGGATTTCACCGGCGGCTATGGCCCCGAGCAGTTCTCGCTGCGCAACGCCAAGCCCGGCAAGTACAAGGTGGAAGCGAATTACTTCGGCAGCCGCCAGCAGCTGGTGACCGGTGCCACGACCCTGATGCTGCGCCTGACCACCCACTGGGGCACGGCCAAGCAGAAAGACCAGATGGTGACGATGCGATTGAAGGACCGCGCCGAGACCGTGCTGGTGGGCGAGTTCGAGGTGAAATGACTGCTCGGACGCCAGTGTAGAGTCGAGCTTGCTCGACTGCCTCAATGTAGAGCCGAGCCTGCGCTCGGCTCATGTCAGAGGCAGCCGAGCGTTGGCTCGGCTCTACAACTGCGCAGCGTGTGCAACCGGCGATGCTGGCGGATTGGCGCGCAGGCCGAACAGGGGCCGCAGCCAGCGCGTGCGCCGGATCAGCAACTCGTGGATCAGCAGGCAGCCGCCGACGGTGCCGCCCAGCAGCAGCGCTGGCTCCAGCCAAGGGCCCAGCTGCATCGGCTTGAGCCAGAACAGCAGGGCGATGATCAGGCTCTGGTGCAGCATGTACCAGGGATAGATGGCTTCGGTGCAGTACGGCAGCCAGCGGAACGGGCGATCGAGGAAGACCTTTCCCCAGCCGAGGATGGCCAGCAGCGCGGTCCATACGTAAAGCGACTGGCTGGTCCGGACCTGCAGGTCCCAGAACGGTTCGGGCCATTGCCGCAGGGGGGAGTCAGCCGGCAGCACCTGGCCGAGGATGCGCAACCCCAGATACCAGCCGACCGCCGCCAGCGCCAGCCACAGCGTGGTGCGGCGCAGTGAGACCACACGCTGCCAGAACACCGGCTCACGACCGAGCAGGTAGCCGGCCAGGAACACTGTCGCGTACTTCGCGTGCTGGTACCAGTCTCCAAGCAGGGCATTGGTGGACGGATAGATCGGCTCCAGCCAGATCACCCAGGCCAGCAGCAGCGCAGACGGAATTCCGATCAGCAGTATCGGCGAGGCGGCGCAGAACGCGATCGCACGGCGCACCACGGCCGTTCCCAGCAATGGCATCAGCAGGGCCAGGGCCAGCGTGTAGTTCCACAGATAGGCCAGGTACCACAGGTGGTTCCAGGTGATGCCGTACTGCCAGCCGGCGAAACTGCCTTCCGGCCACGGCCGCACCTGCCAGTAGCGCAGCAGGAAATGCCCGAAGCCGGGCGCAACATGACTGTTGGCCACGCCTTCGCAGTACGGTTGGATCGGTACGATCACGAACATGCCGAACAGCAGGGGCAGCAGCAGCCGCCACGTGCGCAGGCCGGCGAAGCGCAGCAACCTGCCTTCGGGCCGCATCAGTGCGATGGCGATGCCCGAGATCAGGAACAGCAGTGACATCCTCCAGCGATTGACGAACACCATCGGCCACTGCAGCCATTCGGCGGTATGCAGGCTCTTGAGGTGGAAACCCCAGTCATCCACGTAGGCCATGGCGGTGTGGTAGAGGATCAGCAGCGCGAAGGCGAACACGCGCAGGGCGTCGATGTCGTGGCGTCGGGTCATGGTGGTGGTGTGCCGGAGAGTCGACCCAAGGTGACGCCGCCCGGTCCGTGCAGCGACTGCCAAGGGGCTGCCGGAACCCGCGCAGTGACCAATGGCGGGGGTGGCGGGACCAATGGAGCCGCTACCCTTTGGCCATTGAGGCAGGCTGGAGCACCGCAACGACATGGATGCAGCAATGACCCAGGGCCGACCACCGCGCTGGCGCACCACCACCCGGCTGCTGGTCTGGGCAGCGATCCTGTCGGCCTCGGCGGTGACCAACGCGCTGGTTGAGGTGATGGACGCCTCGCGGCGGGGCAGCGATCTCGGCCTTTGGGAACCGATGATCTGGGAGTTCAGCAGTCTCGCCCTGATCCTGCTGACCCTGCCGCTGCTGTGGTGGGGCTGTGAGCGATGGCCGCTGCATGCCGATACCTGGAAGCGGCGGTTGCCACTGTACCTGCTGGCCAGCGTGGGCTGGTCGTTGCTGCACGTGGTGGGGATGATGGTGCTGCGGCACCTGGCCTATGCGTCGATGGGCTACCGCTACCAGGACGATGCGGGATGGCTGGAGCGTTTTGCCTACGAATACCTGAAGGATATCCGCACCTTCGCGATGTTCGTGGCACTGGAGCACTTCGCCAGCTGGTTCGGGCGGCGCAGGCAGGGTGAGGCGAGCCTGCTGGCCGAGCCCGATGTCGGCCCGCCAGTGGAGCCGGTCGAGCGCCCCCAGCACTTCCTGGTGCGCAAGCTGGGCAAGGAGTTCCTGGTCGCCACCGCCGACGTGGAGTATGCCCAGGCGGCGGGGAACTACGTGAACCTGCGGGTACGCGGCCACGACTACCCGCTGCGGATCACCATGGCGGTGCTGGAGCAGCGGCTGGACCCGGGCAAGTTCCTGCGCCCGCACCGCAGCTGGCTGATCCACCGTCGCCAGCTGCGCTCGATCGAGCCGCTGGACGGCGGGGAGGCCCTGCTGCACATGGCCGACGGGGCGAAGGTGCCCTGCAGCCGGCGCCAGCTGCCGCTGCTGCGGCAGGCGCTGGGTGCAGGGTGAGGCCCTCATTCCGGGCATCCCCGGCCTGCGGTATCATTACCAGTCATCTTTTGAATGCATAATCGCCGACATGATCGAACTGAATCCTGTCCGCCAGCGCATCACCGATCTGACCGATCGCGTGCTGTCGCTTCGGGGGTATCTTTGACTACGACGCCAAGAAAGAGCGTCTTGAAGAAGTAACGCGGGAGCTGGAAAGCCCCGACGTCTGGAACAACGCCGAGTACGCCCAGAACCTGGGCCGCGAGCGCTCCAGCCTGGAAAAGACCGTGGGCGGCATCGCCTCGGTGCTCGACGGCCTGGCTGATGCCACCGAACTGCTTGAGCTGGCCGAATCCGAGCAGGACGAGGACACCGCGCTGGCTGTGGTCGCCGACCTGGACAAGCACCAGTCGCACGTCGAGAAGCTGGAATTCCAGCGCATGTTCTCCGGCGAGATGGACAATGCTGCCGCATTCGTCGACATCCAGGCCGGTGCCGGTGGCACCGAAGCCCAGGATTGGGCCGAGATCCTGCTGCGCATGTACCTGCGCTGGTGTGAATCGCGCGGCTGGAAGACCGAGCTGATGGAAGTCTCCGGTGGCGACGTCGCCGGTATCAAGTCGGCCACGCTGCGCGTGGAAGGCGACTATGCCTATGGCTGGCTGAAGACCGAGACCGGCGTGCACCGCCTGGTGCGCAAGTCGCCGTTCGACTCGGACAACCGCCGCCACACCAGCTTCACCTCGGTGTTCGTGTCGCCGGAAATCGATGACAACATCGACATCACCATCAACCCGGCCGACCTGCGTACCGACGTGTACCGTTCGTCCGGTGCCGGTGGCCAGCACGTGAACAAGACCGAGTCGGCGGTGCGTATCACCCACATCCCGACCAACATCGTTGTGGCCTGCCAGACCGGCCGCAGCCAGCACCAGAACCGCGACAACGCGATGAAGATGCTGGCCGCCAAGCTGTATGAGCTGGAAATCCAGAAGCGCAACGCTGAAAAGGACGCCGTGGAAGCCACAAAGTCCGACATCGGCTGGGGCAGCCAGATCCGCAACTACGTGCTCGACCAGAGCCGCATCAAGGACCTGCGCACCGGCATCGAGCGTTCGGACACGCAGAAGGTGCTGGATGGCGACCTGGACGAGTTCGTCGAGGCCAGCCTGAAGGCCGGCCTGGCTGTGGGCTCCAAGCGCGTCGATGCCTGATCGGCGCGCCTGCGCGGATATCGTCACCCTCGTGCGCAACGCCGAGGGTGGTCGATCACGCGTCCTGTAGAGCTGAGCCATGCTCTGCTGCTTTTCGCGGGCTGGCAGATGCGTCGAGCATGGCTCGACGCTACAACGGGCACGGCGGTAGCGATGATGCGCAGCGAAAGTGAACGCAAGGAGCTCGGCGGCTTCCTCAAGGCCTGCCGCGCCCGTGTCGACCCCGCCATGCTCGGCCTGCTGGCCGGGCGCCGTCGAACCCCGGGCCTGAAGCGCGAGGAAGTGGCGCTGGCGATCGGGGTCAGCGTCAGCTGGTACACCTGGATCGAGCAGGGTCGCGAAGTGCGCGCCTCGCCCGAGGTGCTGGAACGCCTGGCGCAGGTGCTGCGCATGAGCGACGACGAGCGCGCCTACGCATTCGCGCTGTCCGGCTACGGCGTGCCGCTGGAATCACCCGACGAGAGCGTGACCGACGGCCTGCGCCAGCTGGTCGAAGCGATGCAGCCGATCCCGGCCTATGTGCGCAACACCCGCTTCGACATCCTGGCCTGGAACCCGGCCATCGCCGAGCTGTTCGTGGACTACAGCCAGCTGGCGCCGCACGAGCGCAACACGCTGCGGCTGATGTTCCTGTACCCGCCTTACCGCGCGCTGATCCTCAACTGGGAAGAAATGACCCGCGGCCTGCTGGCAGGCTTCCGCGCGGCGATGGCGCAGGCGCCGGACAAGGCCCCGTTCCTGGCGCTGGTGGAGGACATCGCCGCGCACAGCGAGGAGTTCCGCCAGTGGTGGCCGGAGCACGACGTGCGACGGTTCGATGAAGGGGCGAAGAAGCTGAACCATCCCACGCGTGGGTTGCTGGACCTGCAGTACGTGGCGCTGGTGCCGGAGAGCCGGCACGATCTGTCCCTGGTGACTTACCTGCCGCGGAAGTAGGGGGTGTTCGGCAGGGCTTGCAGCCCTGCACCAGCAGAGGCCGAAGCGACAGCAACTGCAACAGCGGGCATTCCGTGGGATGGCGGGGCGGTGTCGGAGTGCGGGGACGCCGTAAACCCGTCCCTGGGGGCTTGGCAGCCGCATCCATGCGGCTGACACCCCGCACTCCGACACCGCCCCACCTTCGACAGGTTCACGTGGCTGTAGGTAGGTGTCGACCTTGGTCGACACATCTGTCAGATATCGAATGAAATTCCGGGGGTCAGATCCGTTTTCCATAGGAAAACGGATCTGACCCCAAAAGTATTTCCGACAGATCGCGGAAAACTGTCGAAGGCGGGGTGGGTCCGGTTGCGGGGGTGTCAGCCGCATGGATGCGGCTGCCAAGCCTCCAGGGACGGATTCACGGCGTCCCCCGCAACCGGACCCACCCCGCCATCCCTCAGGAAACCAGCCTTTGCTGTTGCTGTTGAAGTTGCCGGCCAGCGGCCGGCACTACCGCGGGTGCAGGGCGCAGCCCTGCAAAACAACCCCTACTACTGCGGGTCGCGGGTGATGTGGATGTCGGTCGGGGTCGACAGCGGAATGTTCCGCTCCGCCAGGATCTGCAGCAGGCTGAAGTACAGATCGCTGCGGGTCGCATACACCTGCCGCGGGCTGGCTACGTACGCGAAGCTGTTGATGGTGATCTGGCCACCGGCAATGCTGTCGATGTAGACCGTCGGTGCCGGCTGATTCAGCACGTTGGTGTGCGCGGTGTACGCATCCAGCAGCGCCTGCCGCAGGTTGCCGACATCGGTGCTGGGCGGCACCGCGAACTGGATCTGGATGCGGCCCTGGTTGTTGCCCATCGTCATGTTGCGCACGGTCTTGGTGACCAGCTCGGAGTTGGGCACGATCAGCGTCGACTTGTCGCCCACTTGGATCTCGGTCGAACGCAGGCTGATGCGGCGGATGTCGCCTTCCTGATCACCCAGCTTCACCCAGTCACCGATCTTCACCGGGCGCTCGGCCAGCAGGATCAGGCCGGAGACGAAGTTCTGGGTGATCACCTGCAGGCCGAAACCAATACCCACCGACAGCGCGCTGACCAGCAGTGCCAGCTTGCTCAGCTGCAGTCCCATCGCGCTCAGGGCCCAGATCACCGCGATGATGATGCCGACGTAACGGGCGACGGTGCTGACCGAATTGCGTGCGCCCAGATCCAGTTCGGTCTTGGGCAGGTAGGTGTCGGTCAGCCAGCGCTGCACCAGCTGGGTGATCGCCAGGCCGGCCAGCAGCGCCAGTACCGCCATCACGATCCCTGCCGGTGCCAGCTTGGTACCACCGATATCGAAGCCGGTCGTGAACAGAGAAGTGAATCGATCCACCACTGCGCCGATGTTGCCGAACGGTGCCACCAGGGCAAGCAGCGTGAGCAGCACAACCACGGTACGCAGCGCCGCCGACAGCAGCACGCCGGCCTGCTCCAGGCGCGACACGCTCAGGCCGGTGCTGAGCAGGATGGTCTGGCCCACCTTGCTGTCCGCGTTGAGCATCCACGTGCTCAGGTCATCAACGAACTTGAACAGCAGGGTCGCTGCCAGCACCACGATGCTGCCGCCGATCAGCTGCTGGTTCACGAACTTGGCGAAGTTCAGGTAGCCCAGCAACGTCGCGACGATGGCGGCCACCACCGCGACGTTGCCCGCCACGCGTGCCAATACCAGCCAGCTGCTGCGGCGCACCGGCGTGGCCGCGCCCACGCCATCGGCCTGTGCCTCCAGCTTGGCCTCGGCCTCGGCGGTCTGCCGGCGATGCAGGCGTGCCAGGGTCACCAGCATGGCCATGATCAGGCCGAGGTAGGTCAGGGCAATCAGGCCATCCAGCGCCACCGTGGTGACGTCGCTGGTACGCGTAGCCTGATCGAGGGCGACCAGCACCGTACTCAGCCAGGCCAGTGCCGCCGCGCCCCACGCGTACTTGCGCAGCTTCAGCGCGGCGGTGTCGTCCAGGTTCAACAGCCGCCATGACGGGCGCTTGGGCACCAGCATGCAGGCGCTGAGTGCAGCGATGAAGGCGGCGCGGAAGGTGGCCGTCTCCAGGCCGTCGGCCACCACCTGCAGGCGCGGCGCGATGGCATCGATGGCGTCCAGCGCCGCCATCAGCACCACCACGGCATAGCCGGGCAGCAACGTGCCGACCAGCAACAACCACATGGCCAGGCCGGAACGGCGCAGGCGTCCATCAGGCGCACGATCGGACGCGGCGAACTGCCGCCCCAAGCGGCGCAGCCACAGCCGCAGCGGGAACATCATCACCAGCGCGGCGATCAGGCCCAGCAACGGCGTGCCCCAGCCATTGGCCCGGACGCCGGCAACGAACGTATCGCGCCCCTGCTCGGCCAACGGCGCGACGCGTGCGATATCGATGGGCAGGCGCTCGGCCACCTTGCTCCACAGTGCCGGAGACAACGGCGAGGCGACCTTCTTCCCCATGTCTTCGGCGCGCTGCGCAGTGCGCTGCTGGTCGATGTCGGCTGCCAGCTGCTGGGCACGCACGGCACTGGTCTTGGCCTGCGCCACCGATGCGGCCAGGCCGTCGCGCTGCTTGTTGATCGTGCGCCGTTGCGCCGCCAGTTCGGGCGGCTCGGTGGTGCCCTCGGCAGGCGTGCCCAGCTGCGCTAGCTGTTCGTCGAGACGGTCCAGCTGCGGCTGCAGCGACTTCTCCAGCGCCTCGGCGTCACGCCGGGCCTTCGAAGCGTCCTCGGACAGCATGGCCAATGTTTCGATGGCCGCGGCATCACCACGCTTGCGGTCGACTTCCTTCAGCTTCGCATCGATATCCGCCAGCTGCTGCTTCGGCGTGGGGTCTTCATCCTGTGCCAGCACCGGCGCGGACAGCAGGAGGGCGGTGCACAGCATCAGGACCCACCAGGGGCCCCGTGCACGGATCGATCGCAGGAAAGAAGACACGCCAGCCACACCGGTTCGCGCGGACCACCGCGCCTGCGCGCGACTATACGGCACAGGCGGTAAAGGGCGGATGGGCGACGCGCAGCAATATCAGTACTTCAGGCGCAGCTCTTCCACGGTCGGCTGCTGCAGCGCGTACCAGTCCTGGAACTCTTCCTCGGTGATCTCATCGGGCGCGTACACCGCCACCGGATGCCAGTCGTGGTCGGTCGGCAGCGGCTGGCGCGGCCCGGCACGCAGGCTGTAGGACACGCCTTCGTAGTCGACCAGATCATCGACCTGCGGCCACTGTTCGCGTGCGAACGCGGATTCACTCTTCAACAGGATCACCTGGTACATCGGCACCTCCACTTCGGTTGGATCAGGAAAACACGGCGCTGGCGGCAGCATACCGCCGCACCGGTGACAACGGGCACGCCGCAGCAGCGACGGAACGTTCTGGACACGGCCATCGCCCCGGCTTCACCCGCCCATGGCAAGGCCATCGGCATCGTGGAGGCCCCCCCCTGCCACGACCGCCGATGACCGAGCACCCGCCGCTGAAGACCGTTGCCGACCTCAAGCTGCCCCGCTACCTGGGCACCTGGTACGAGATCGCACGCCTGCCAATGCGCCATGAACCGGAAGGCTGCACCGACGTGTCGGCGCACTACACCCTGCTCGACAACGGCAACGTCGGTGTCACCAACCGCTGCCGCATGGACGGCGAGATCGAAGAGGCCACCGGCGAGGCCTGCGCGATCGACAACGACAGCGCGCGCCTGGAGGTCAGTTTCCTGCCCAAGGGCCTGCGCTGGCTGCCGTTCGCCAAGGGCGACTACTGGGTGATCCAGGTCGCCCCGGACTACAGCGTGGCGCTGGTCGGCAGCCCGGACCGCAAGTACCTGTGGCTGCTGGCCCGCGAACCGCAGCTGGACGCCACCGTGCAGGACCATTATCTGGCGTCCGCGCGCCTGCAGGGCTTCGATCTGTCCGAACTGATCCAGACCCCGCATACCGGCCAGCCCACGGCCTGATCTACGGGCAATGGTGGACGCCAACCGACTCCGCCCATGACGTTATCCCCCATCGCGACATTCATCAGCAGCAGGCAAACTTCTGGTTTAACCAGTCCCCGAGAGACATGGAAGAGCAGTCATGGAATATCACCTGACAGAGGGACAGCTCAATGGCCCGGCTGAAATGTCGGCCATTGCTGATCTGTCAGCCCGCGTGGGAGTGGCACTTCCCGAGAGTTACCTTGAATTCCTTAGGGCGCACAACGGTGGCGAAGGATTTATTGGCGACAACTACATTGTCTTCTGGAAAGCGGAAGAGGTGGTCGACTTCAATCGTGAGTATGAAGTTGAATCATACGCGCCGGGCATATTCCTGTTCGCGTCGGACGGCGGCGGGGAGGGATTTGGATTCGACACACTGGACGCAGCAATGCCGGTAGTGCGGATTCCATTCATTGGCATGGAACGTCAGTACGCCCTCCCGGTAGCGCGCGACCTCCCCGACCTGTTTGCTCGACTGCTTGCAGATCAGCCTGAGGACGAGCATGAAATCAATCCGGCAGGCTGACCCATGGACCTGAAGAGTGGCTACCCGTGGTGGGCGGTTCGCAATGGCCTGATCCACGCCTTCCCGCCGCTGCAGCAGGACCTGCGCTGCGACGTGCTGGTGGTCGGCGGCGGCATCACCGGCGCGCTGATTGCCGACGAACTGTCCCGGCATGGCCACGACGTGGCGGTGATCGAGCAGCGCGACATCGGCTGGGGCAGCACGGCCGCGAGCACCGCGCTGCTGCAGTACGAGATCGATACCCATCTGCTGGAACTGGCCCAGCGCTACGGCCAGGACGCCGCCGCGCTTGCCTACCGTGCGTGTGCCGAGGCCATTCCGGCCCTGGGCGACGTGGCGCGCGGGTTGAAGGATGTGGATTTCCAGCGCATGGACAGCCTGTACCTGGCCAGCCGCCATCGCGACGTGCCGCGCCTGATGGCCGAGGGCGATGCCCGTCGCGGCATCGGCCTGGATGCCCGCTGGCTGGGCCCGGAGGCACTGCGGGAACGTTTCGACGTTGAGGCCGGCGGCGCCCTGCTGACCCGGCAGGCGGCCCGGGTTGATCCGTATCGGCTGACCTATGCGCTACTGCAGCGCCTGCGTCGGCGCGGCGGCCATGTGCATGACCGCACCGTACTGCACAGCCTCGATGCTACCGCGCGCGGGGTGGCCGCCCGTACCGAAGCCGGTGCCACCATCCGCGCACGCCACGTGGTGCTGGCCATGGGCTATGCCAACCAACGCTGGCTCAAGCAACGGGTCGCACGCAACCGCAGCAGCTACGCCTTCATCACCGATCCCATCGATGCGGACGTGCTCGGCCGGCTGCGCACCACGATGGTCTGGGAGAGCGCCCGCCCCTACCTGTACCTGCGCGCCACCGGCGACTGTCGCCTGCTGGTCGGCGGGCTGGACGACGCCATCGACATCCCCGCCCGCCGCGACCGGCGCGTTCAGAGCAAGGCCGACCAGCTGATGAAGCAGCTGCTGCGCTGGTTCCCACGGCTGGACCCGGTGCCGGCGTTCTCCTGGGGCGGCACCTTCGCCGAGACCGCTGATGGCCTGCCGTTCTTCGGCCCGCACGAACAATGGGGCCCGCGGGTGCACTTCGCCATGGCCTACGGTGGCAACGGCATCACCTATTCGATGATCGGCGCGCAGCTGCTGCGCGCCCGGATCGAGCGGCGCACGCATGCGCTGGAGGGGCTGTTCGGGTTCGGCCGGTTGTAGCCTGCAGCCAGGCATGGCCTGGCTCTACCGTAAGCGGGCGCCGACAGGCATCATTCAAGCAACCCCTGCTAGCGTCGGCCTGTACCGCCGCGTGTTGCGTGGCCACCTGTCCGCTGGAGCGCCGTCATGATCCGCCCCCTGACCCTGCTGCTGTGCCTGGCCCTGCCGGGAACCGTGCTGGCCCAGTCCGCCGCAGGTGCCACCGCGCCGCAGGCGGCCGGCCTGGACCTGACGCTGCCTCAGGCGCCGATGCGCTACCTCAACGACCCAGCCCTGCAGCAGGACCCGCCGGGCACGTACTACGGCGACAAGAGCGGCCCGCGCGTGCACGACGACGCGAAGATCGCCGACGTCACCGACGACAAGGTCAAGGTGTCCGGCAGCTTCACCACCGGCATCGGCTATTCCAAGAACGGTGGCAACAGCCACTACAACGCCGCCACGCTGAACCTGAGCAAGAACTACACCACCGATGAAGGCAAGACCCACGGGGTCAACGTCAACATCCACGTGAGCGAAGGCAAGGGACCGGGCTTCTTCGGTCCGTATGGCGGCTATTACGGCCGCGGCCCGGGCTATTGGGACTACCCGCCGCCGTACGGCTGGTAAGCCAGCTCCTGTAGAGCCGAGCCCATGCTCGGCTACGGTTGGCCGCAAAGCCGAG
>NZ_JBQEMR010000005.1:33469-123962 GCF_052045015.1 Stenotrophomonas sp. 22692 | reverse complement strand
GTGGGGGGGAGGGGGGGGGAGCCCCCCACCTCCCCCCCCCCCCTCTACATGGGCCAACGTCAATCCAGCCAGCCATCGCGCTCGCTGTGCAGGATGCGGCCGTCATAACCGCTCAGGCGCACGTCCACCTTCTGGTTGCGTGCATTGCGGGCCTCCAGCGACCAGGTCGCACCATCGCGTTCCAGCGAATGGATCTCGCGCAGGCCATGCGCCTGTGCCCGTGCCAGCACCTGCTCGGTGGTCAGCAGCGCGCGGCCGCTGTGCTCGTCGAAGATCTCGCCGGTCTTCGGGTCCACGTAGACCTCGCTGAAGCGGCCATCGGCGCGGCTCACGTCGGCCTCCCACAGGCCATCATCGCGCTCGATCTCGTGGATCTGGGTGTAGCCGGCCTTGCGCAGGGTCTGTTCAACCTGGGCCATGCCCAGCGGCGCGGCCTGTACGGCCGGCGCGACGGTCAGCAGGGCAACAGTGGCGAGGGTGAGCGACTTCAACATGGGGGTTCTCCTGTTCGTGTTCGTGGCCGGACCATCCCGGCAACGCCACAATGCACCCCGTGGTTAACAGCGCCTTAGCCGGCACTGTTAGCCAGCTGTTAGTCACCCCCGGCACACTCACGCCTGTTCCTACAGCCCTCCCTGCGCCCCGATGCTCTCCACCCTGCCCCTGCTGCTGGCCCTGGCCAACGCTCCTACCGCCGCCGCGCCCGTCCAGGACCCGGCGCAGCAGGTCGCGCGCCGTGCCGTGCAGCAGGGCCGCTACGTGCCATTGGAAAGCGTGGTGCGCGATGCACTCAAGCGCTTTCCGGGGCAGCTGCTGGAAGTGGAGCTGGACGATGGTGTCTACGAAGTGGAGATCCTGCGCGGCGACGGCGTGGTGGTGGAGCTGGACTATGATGCGCGCAGCGGAAAGCTGCTGAAGACGGAGCTCGACGACTGATGCGCATCCTGTTGGCCGAAGACGATGCCGCACTGGCACAGCGCCTGGTGCCCCTGCTGGAGCAGGCCGGCTACGTGGTGCATGTGGTTGCCGATGGCCGCCAGGCCGAGGAAATCGGCCAGATCGAGGACCTGCAGGCGGCCATCGTTGACCTGGGCCTGCCCGGGCTTGACGGATTGAGCGTAATCGAGCGCTGGCGCGGCAACGGCCGCGGCTTCCCGGTGCTGGTGCTGACCGCGCGCGGGCGCTGGCACGACAAGCTGGCCGGCTTCGATGCCGGTGCCGACGACTACCTGACCAAACCGTTCCAGGCCGACGAACTGGTGCTGCGCATGCGCGCCCTGATCCGCCGCAGCCATGGCCATGCCAGCCCGCGCCTGCACTGCGGGCCGCTGCAGCTGGACGTCAACGCCGGCCGCTTCGAACTGGACGGACAGCCGCTGGCGCTGAGCCCGCAGGAGTTCCGCCTGCTCAGTTACTTCATCCACCACAGCGGCCAGGTGATCGGCCGTGATCGTCTGGGTGAGCAGGTGTTCGAAGGCGGCCACGACCCGGACTCCAACGCGCTGGACATGCTGCTGGGTCGGGTGCGTCGCAAGCTCGGCATCGATCTGATCCAGACCGTGCGCGGCCAGGGCTGGCGGCTGGCCGCGCCGTGAGCCGGCAATCCTCGCTGCGGCGGCGCCTGCTGCTGGCTGGCGGCGTCGGCCTGCTGCTGGTTTCGCTGCTGGCCAGCGCACTACTGGGCGAACTGTTCAAGCGCAGCGCGCGTGATCGGCTGGACCACGAACTGCAGCAGGACATGCTGACCCTGCTGGCGCAGGCCGAAGTGAACCCGGAAGGACAGCTGCGCCTGCGCCAGCAACCGAATGACGCGCGCTTCCAGCGGGTGTTCTCCGGTTCCTACTGGCAGATCGCCGGTGCCGACGGCCGCGTGCTGCTGCAGTCACGCTCGTTGTGGGATGAAACGCTTCCCACCACCGTCACTGGCCCCGCCACGCGCAACCTGGCCGGGCCGCTGCAGCAATCCTTGCGCGCACGTGTGCAGCAGGTGCGCCTGCCACGTGCCAGTGAACCGTTCGTGGCCGTGGTCGCCACCGACCGCAGCGCGCTGGATGCCGACGTTGCCGCATTCCGGCAGCGCACCGCCATCGCGTTGGGTGTACTGGTCGCAGCGTGGCTGGCGGTGCTGGCCAGCCAGGTGCACTTCGGCCTGCGTCCGCTGCACCGCCTCGGTGCACAGCTGGAACGGGTGCGGCGCGGCGACGCGCAACGCATCGACACGCAGGGACTGGGGGCAGAGGTCGCGCCACTGGGCGAAGAACTCAACGCGCTGCTGGAGCACCAGCAACGCATGGTCGCGCGCGCGCGCACCAGTGCACAGGACCTGGCGCATGCATTGAAAACCCCATTGAGCGTGCTGGCCACCGAGGCTGACGGCGACGGCGCGGACTGGCGGACCACCGTGCGCGAGCAGAGCGCACGCATGCAGGCCAGTGTTGACCGTTACCTGGCGGCAGGGTTGGCCGCAGACCATCGCCAGCGCAGCGACGTTGCGACTGTCGCGCAGGCGCTATGCCGGTTGATGGCACGCGTGCATGGCGAACGTGGCATCACGTTCACGGCCGCAGGCATCGATCCGGCGCTGCAGTTCGCCGGCGCCAGTGCGGATCTGGAAGAGATGCTGGGCAACCTGCTGGACAACGCCGGGCGGTGGGCGCGACAGCAGGTAGACATCACCGCACACATCAGCGACGGACAGCTACGCATCGAAGTACGCGACGACGGCCCGGGCTTGGCCGCAGAGTCACTGTCACAGGTCACCCAGCGCGGTGTGCGGCTGGATGAGCGCGAGGGCAGCAGCGGGCTGGGCTTGGCAATCGTGGGCGATATCGCCGCCAGTTATGGCGGGCGCGTGGCGCTGGAGAATGCACAGCCGGGGTTGCGTGCGACGTTGTGGTTGCCCGTGGCGTGACGCACCGCTGCGCTCGCCAGGCGCCGCCCGGCGCTACCGGTTCACCCGCACCCGGTAGGTGTCGACCTTGGTCGACACGCATCAAGCATCAACGGTGGTGCATCCACCAGCAATCAATCGCGTCCAGCACGATGTGGATGATCAAACCGATGCCGAACAACCTGGTCTTCTTCGGCACGCACAACCCGGCATAGACCGCGATGGCTGGGGCCGTATGCAGTGGGTGGAAGCCGATGCTGCAGCGGTTCGGTGCGTAGATCGGGTCGGCTAGCAGGTGGTCCAGATCGATGATCCAGCCCAGCAGCATCAGCAACCACGCCGAGGCGAAGCGCTTGCGCCAGAACAGCCATGCCAGCAGGGCTGGCACGGCGGCATGCAGGAACAGGTGGAAGATCGCGCGGGCGCTCATCGCAACGGTAGCGCCGGGCAAGCCCGGCGCTGTCCATCAGACCAGAGGTTCGTCGGACAGGTAGGTGTAACCGGTCAGGCCGGCTTCCAGTGCCTCCGACAGCTCCTGCGCGCGTTCCGGCGACAGCTGGGCCTCGGCCACCCGCTGCGCGTAGGTCGTGCGCAGCTCATCCAGGCGGTAGCCCACGTAGTCCAGCATCACGTCGGTGGTGTCGCCGCGGCGCTGCTGGGTGATGGCGTAGCCATCGGCGTCGGCCAGCACTTCCACCGCGTCGGTATCGCCGAACAGGTTGTGGATGTCGCCCAGGATTTCCTGATAGGCGCCGACCATGAAGAAGCCGATGCGGTAGCTCTCACCCGGCTTCATCTTGTGCAGCGGCAGCGAGCTGTCCAGGCTCTCGTTCTCGACATAGGTTTCCACCATGCCGTCCGAGTCGCAGGTCATGTCGGCGATGATGCCGCGGCGGTCCGGGGTTTCGTCCAGGCGCTCGATCGGCACGATCGGGAACACCTGGTCGATCGCCCACACGTCCGGGATCGATTCGAACACGCTGAAGTTGACGAAGTACTTGTCGACCAGGCGCTCGTTCAGTTCGTCCAGCACCGGGCGATGGCTCTTCTCGTCATAGCTCAGGCGCGCACGCACGCCGTGGGCAATGGCGTAGAACAGATCGTCGATGCGCGCACGCTGCGGCAGGTCGATCTGGCCCAGCGCGTAGCTGGCCAGGCCTTCGGCATGGAAATGCTGCGCTTCCTGGAACAGCTCCACCGCCGGGCGCACGTCCAGTTCGTCGTGGATCTCGCGCAGGTGGCGGATCGCCGCCGGCTCGTCATCGTGCTGGTCCGGCACGCGGCCTTCCTGCGCCTCTTCCACTTCCGACACGTTGGCGATCAGCACCGCGTGGTGCGCGGTCATCGCGCGGCCGCACTCGGTCACGATGCGCGGCGGGGTCAGGCCGAACTCTTCGCAGGCATTGGCCAGCGGCTGCACGATGTTGCTGGCGTAGGAATGCAGGCCGTAGTTGATCGAGCAGAAGCTGCGCGAACGGGTGCCTTCATAGTCCACGCCCAGGCCACCACCCACGTCGACGTGGGTGATCTTCGCGCCCAGGCGCGACAGCTCCACGAAGTAGCGGGTGGCTTCGCGCATGCCGTTGGCGATGTCGCGCACGTTGGAGATCTGCGAGCCCATATGGAAGTGCAGCAGGTTCAGGCAGTCGGCGTACTCGGTGTCACGCAGCGACTTCCACAGGTCCAGCAGCTGGCGCGGCGACAGGCCGAACTTGGCCTTGTCGCCACCGCTGTTCTGCCACTTGCCGGCGCCCAGCGAGGCCAGGCGCATGCGCACGCCCAGGCCCGGCTTCACGTCCAGCGCCTTGGACTCTTCCAGCACCAGCTTCAGCTCGGACGGCTTCTCGATGACGATGAAGGTCTGCAGGCCCAGCTTGCGGCCGATCAGGGCCAGGCGGATGTACTCGCGGTCCTTGTAACCATTGCAGACGATCAGGCCACCCGGACGCGACAGCGCCAGCACGGCCATCAGCTCGGGCTTGCTGCCCGCTTCCAGGCCGAAGCCCTCGCCGTGGTGGCTGGCCAGGGTGCCGGCCACGCCGCGGGTCTGGTTGACCTTAATCGGGTACACGGCGGTGTAGCCGCCGCTGTATTCCCAGTCCTGCTGGGCCTGGCCGAAGGCCGCCTGCAGCTTGCCCAGGCGCTGGCCGAGGATGTCCGGGAAGCGCACCAGAAGCGGCAGCTTGGCGCCCGCCGCACGCGCCGCATCGACCACCTTGGGCAGCGACACCACCGGGCCGTCCGCCCCGGTCGGTCTCACCACCATGTGCCCGGCCTGATCCACATCGAAGTAACCGTCCGCCCAATGCGGGATCGAGTAGGTCTTGCGGGCTTGGTCGAGGGACCAATCGGTCATTTCAGTCGGCCTTGTTGGCAATAAAAGGGGGGGCATGATAACGCCTATATGCCCACAGGTTCGTTATCATGCGCGCCCGCGCCCGTGACAGGTTTCAACCTGAACGGGCCGATCCGTCCGGATGTGGCATCTGTGCCACGCGGCCCCGCCCGCCAGCCCGGCTCCACCCCTCCGAACAGGACTGTTTTCCAATGACTGACAGCAACAACTGGTACATCGAACACTTCGAGCGCACCGGCTCGGCCATCGGCTACCGCATCACCGGCAAGCTGGACGAGGTGCAGTCGCCGTTCCAGAAGATCGAGATCTTCCAGACCACCGACTGGGGCAACCTGATGACCATCGACGGGGCCATCATGCTGACCAGCAAGGACAATTTCTTCTACCACGAGATGATCAGCCACCCGGTGCTGTTCACCCACGCCGCGCCCAAGCGCGTGGTGATCATCGGCGGCGGCGACTGCGGCACCCTGCGCGAAGTGCTCAAGCACAAGGGCGTGGAGAGCGTGACCCAGTGTGATATCGACGAGCAGGTCACCGTGATGGCGCGCAAGCACTTCCCGGAACTGTGCGACTCCAATGACGACGCCCGCGCCGAGCTGCTGTTCGACGACGGCGTGGCCTACATGGCCAACTGCCCGGCCGGCAGCGTGGACGTGGTGATCGTCGATTCGACCGACCCGGTCGGCCCCGGCGAAGGCCTGTTCAACAAGGCCTTCTACGAGAGCTGCTTCAAGGCCCTGAAGGACGACGGCATCCTGGTGCAGCAGTCCGAGTCGCCGCTGATGCAGCTGGAGCTGATCAACGAAATGCGCACCGAGATGGGCAAGGCTGGTTTCGGCTCGTTCAAGACCCTGCCGTTCCCGCAGCCGTGCTACCCCACCGGCTGGTGGAGCGTGACCATGGCGCGCAAGGGCGACAGCAGCTTCGACTTCCGCCAGGCCGACTCGGCCGCCAAGACCTTCAACACCCTGTACTACACCGCCGCGCTGCACACCGGCGTGCTGGTGACCCCGCCCTTCGTGCAGGCGGCACTGAAGTAAGGCGTGCCGACCAACGGTCGGCACCCACCCAATGAAAAACCCGCACTGGCGACAGCGCGGGTTTTTGCTTTCTGTAGAGCCGAGCCCATGCTCGGCTGCATTTCGCGCAGAAGCAGCCGAGCATGGGCTCGGCTCTACAACATGCCCCGCGGAATCCGGTAGCGCCGGGCCAAGTCCGGCGGCGGTTCGCTCAGAGCGCCCAGATACCCGCAATCACCGCCACCACCAGGCCCCACTTGATCACCTGGTAGGCCACCACACTGCGCTCGCGCAGTGCCTTGGCCTTCAGGCGCACCTTGTAGACGCTGCCGAACGCCTTGTTGACGCCACCGGTCGGGTCACCCGGCAGGTTCGGCGAGGCACCGCCGGCCAGCAGCGTGGCCGCCACCGCACGATTGAACAGGCTCGGCAGGCCGAAGCGCAGCGGGCGGGCGATGTCGCAGAACAGGATCACGCGGTCATCGGGCGTCTCGTTGTGCGCGTGGTGGATGTAGGTCTCGTCGAACATCATCCACTCGCCGTCGCGCCAGCTCTTCTTGATGCCGTCCACTTCGATGTAGCAGCCGTCGTTGTTCGGCGTGGCCAGGCCCAGGTGCAGGCGCAGCGAACCGGCGAACGGATCGCGGTGCGGGCGCAGTTCGCTGCCCGACGGCAGCTGCGCGAACATCGCCGCGCGCACGTCCGGCAGCGACTCCAGCAACGCCGTGGTCTTCGGGCACATCGCCTTCGCCGACGGGTGCGAAGGGCCGTACCACTTCAGGTAGAAGCGCTTCCAGCCACGGCGGAAGAACGAATTGAAGCCGGCATCGTTGAACGTGCTGGAGGCCGCGATCTTCTGTGCATCGCGCAGCGCCAGCGCCTCGTCGCGGATCATCTGCCAGTTCTGGCGCAGCGGCTCCAGCTGCGGGAACTCCTTGGCCGGGTCCAGGAACGGCGTGGTCGGCACCTTCGAGAACATGTACATGACCACGTTGATCGGGGCCATGAAGCTGGAATGGTCCAGCAGCTGGCGCGACCAGCGCGCGCGGACCTTGCCACGGAAGTGGATGTACAGCACGCAGGCGACGAACAGCGCTGCAATGACGATTTTGATGATCAAAACACTTTCCTCCAGCCGCAGCCGGAACGGGAAACAGGGCGATGCACGGCCAAGCGGCCAGCACCGGTGGGGACCGCGGCAGGGAACGGGGACGTGCCAGGAAGGGGCGGCCGCCGATGTCGCGAATTAACAGCTTATGGTCGGCAGGCCGTGCGTCGGGGTCAAGCCGGACGTGCGTGACGTTCAGCGGGCCGCGGATGAACGAAGCGACGCGACGCCCAACCTATTGATTCTGAAAGAACCAAAGACGAAGTGAGACGGAATTGTCCGATGGGGTGCGACGAACTGTTCCAGCCACGACCCCGACATTTCTCCGACAAATCGTGGAATAGCGAACTGGCGAGTACTAAAATTAACGAAAACTTAGTAACTCCCTGTAACACCGGTTCGCTTGACGCTTTGCGCCACCCACCGGGTCGACCGAGACCCCGACATGCATCTCCCTGCCCTGCCCCCCTCCTCCTGCGGCGAAGACGCCGCCACCCCGCTGCTGCTCAAGCGCGGCAAACGCTTCCTGGCCCCCGACGTCTATCGCACCTGCCTGGACGGGCGCGAGGCGGTCATCAAGGACTACTCCCGCTACCGCGGCACCCCCGTTTCACTGATCGCGCGGCTGATGGTGCGCCGTGAGGCCCGCATGCTGCAGCGCCTGGGCGGCTGGAAGCATGCCCCCGCGCTGCTTGGCACCCTGGGTGGCCTGGCACTGGGCATGGAGTTCATTCCCGGCCAGACCCTGAGCACCGCGCAGGCCGTGGGCAATGAAGTGTTCGAGCAGCTGCAGCACGCGCTCAGCCGTTTGCATGCCGCCGGCATCACCCACAACGACCTGCATGGCACCAACGTGGTGGTCAGCGGCGGCGTGCCGGTGCTGCTGGACTTCACCTCCGCCTGGCGCGCCCCGCGCTGGCTGCGCCGCAACCCGCTCAGCCGGCAGATGCGCCGCAGCGACATGAAGAACCTGCTGAAGATCCGCCAGCGCATGACCGGCCAGGCCCCGAGTGCCGCGCAGGCCGCACTGGTGGCCGACCCCGGCTGGGTCGCTGCCGTGCGCCAGGGCTGGAAGCGGTTCTACAAGTGGGCCAAGCGCCGGTAGGGGTCGAGCTCGCTCGACCGCTTTACCGCTCTTTGTAGAGCCGAGCCCGCGCTCGGCTGCTGTTCCTGCATCGCGCGAAATGCAGCCGAGCATAGGCTCGGCTCTACAACATCCCGCCGAACGGGTTACAACGCGTCCGCGTCCAACTCACCGGTACGAATACGCACCACACTGCCCAGGTCGTACACGAACACCTTGCCGTCGCCAATCTTGCCGGTGCCCGCCGCCTTCACGATGGCCTCAACCACGGCCTCCACCTGGTCATCGGTCACCGCCACTTCCAGCTTCACCTTCGGCAGGAAATCGACCACATACTCCGCGCCGCGGTACAGTTCGGTGTGGCCCTTCTGGCGGCCAAAGCCCTTCACTTCCGTCACCGTGATCCCGGTAACCCCACGCTCGGCCAGCGCTTCGCGCACGTCGTCGAGCTTGAACGGCTTGATCACCGCCATGACCATCTTCATCGTCTATCTCCTGTCTTCCGGCGTGGAGGATAGCGCCTGAACGCGCCCGGTGCGAAACAGCCCACGCCTGTGCGGGCGACCGGCCCAGCAGTATCCTTGTGGCCTGCACGGCCCGCCCGCACCACGGAGTACCCCCATGATCGACCTGAACCAACTGGATGACCTTGCCCGTCGCTTGAGCGACCTGGTGCCGCCCGGCCTGCGCGAATCGCGCGAGGAACTGCAGGCCACCTTCAAGAGCGCGTTGCAGGCGGGTCTGGCCAAGCTGGACCTGGTCACCCGCGAGGAGTTCGAAGTGCAGCGCGCCGTGCTGCTGAAGACCCGCGAAAAGCTGGATGCGCTGGAAACGGCCGTGCGTGAGCTGGAAGGGCGCGGCACCGCAGAATGAAAAAAGAGGCGCAGTGCGCCTCCCGTTTACAGATTATTTCCCGGATGGGGCCTTGCAGCAAGGCCCACCGGGCGCCCTAGACTCGCCGGCCTGTCGATCCGGCAGCACAGAGAGGGGCAGCAGCGATGGCGCAGGACACCGATTGGACACCCGTTTCGCATGACACCTGCGACCAGGTCGCCGGGCCGTTCTATCACGGCACCCGCGCTGATCTGGCGGTGGGCGAGCTGCTGAGTGCGGGCTTCCGCTCCAACTATCGCGACAGCGTGGTGATGAACCACATTTACTTCACCACGATTGCCAAGGGCGCCGGGCTGGCTGCGGAGATGGCCAAGGGTGAAGGGCGACCGCGTGTGTATGTGGTGGAGCCGACCGGGCCGTTTGAGGACGATCCGAATGTGACCAACAAGAAGTTTCCCGGGAACCCGATGCGGTCGTATCGGAGTACGCAGCCGTTGCGGATTGTGGGGGAGATTGTGGAGTGGGAGCTGTATGACGCGGAGTTCGTCCGGCAGTTGAAGGCGTTTGTTGCTTCGGGGAGTGGGGAGATCATCAATTGAGGGAAGGAGAGACACGTGCTTTGGCCGACGGAGGATCAACGCAGCAGGTCGTCGAACGATGTCCGCTCCCGGCCAAGAGCGGACTCTCGCAGTACCTTGAACAGACCCAACCACGAATTTGCCTGGCCTGGAACGAAGTATCGGGCCGGCACTACTTGAACATCTCCAACAGATCCTTGTCTTCATGCCGCTGCTCCCACGTGGAGAGAAAACAGAAGCTCACACCACTTCGCATGGCAGCCTTCTGGAACCCGGCCAGTTCTTCCTTCGTGACCGGGTACTCAATCGGATCAAAATGCAGGAGCCCCCACGGCTTGACGAGAGAGAACCCAGGCAGGAGTTCCGAGAAGATCGCCTTGAGCAGGGGCCGGATACTCGAAAAGTCCTTGATCGGGCCCGCGCGATTGCCAAGGGCATGACACTGACGACGGATGGTCCTGTCTCCACCCACCACGCGCGCAATGAAGTGGTCCTGGTGCACTCGAACGTAGATCAGCTGACGGCGAAAAATCCTCATCCCCTTCTCAGCCCCACACACTCAATGGTTGTCCATGTGCCTGCACGCCCGCCCATCAATACGTCGGCTCCGCCTTCAGCACGCTTGAACCCCTTCGCAGCAGATACAGCGCAACCAGGAATGGCCACAGCGAGTTGATCGACGAGAACAGGCGCTGTGTCAGCCCCCTGAACCCATCCGGATCCGCTCCCACCACGTTCAACCAGAGATAGACGATGCTCGCGATGCTCACCATAGCGGTCACGGCGTACGCCCTTCGGTTGGCAGACCACGCACTCAGTTCGATGTGCGACATCGCCGGTGCAATGATGTTTGCGATGCCGATGGTATAGAAGCCGTGCATCGGATGGCCCATGGGCCAGAGACCGTTGGTCAGCATGGAGATGCCAAAGATCATCCAGCAGATCGCGCCCACGGCAATGCGGCGGCCGGACTCTCGCCACACCCCGATGGAGAACGCCACGAAGCCCATACCGGAGCCGATGGCGGCGATTCTGCCGCAGATGCTTGCAAGCGTTGGCGCCTGCAGCAGTTCGCTGGCGTGCTGTGCAAGCGGGTTGTAGCCCGGCGCGAACAGGGCGGCAACGCTGGTCCAGAACAGAAACCACGGAAGCGGGACCAGACCCGCAGACAGAAGAAGTCGATTGCGGCGTAACACGTACAGTGATCCTTGTTTTGGCCTGCACCAGTGGGTGGAATCCGTTCAAACGCTACAAGACCGTCCTGCTGCGGGCAGGGCAGCCCCGCGTGACTACAGCGGTAGTCAGATTGCGCGCGGCACTCGGTAGGTTCAATAGGCAAGAAGTCATTTAAACCATCCAGCCGGTGTCGCAGCGGTTCGGTTGCATGAGCGATCACACATGCCCGATGGGCGAGTGCTGTCGCATTTGCCGCGCCTTACATCTCTGGCAGAAGGTTCTGACGACTCCGTTCCAGAAGCGCCGCTGCGCCAAGCACGCCAAGGCTCTCGCCGCTTTCCTCGCTATGCGACAATGCCAAAAGCGTCTCGGGTTTTGGCGGCATTGCCCCCTCCCCCTTGGCATTCCCAACTACGTCAGGCAACTCTGGTATCGCCACCGAAAACGGGTGGCCGGGCCTCGAAAACCCGAGCTATTAGGATGTTGTTTGCACTTGCCAGCCGGCATCACCTTGCGTGGTGTCGGCTGGCATTCCGTCTGCCAGCTATGGCGGGCGGGGCGTGGGGGCCTTGTGCCCGCCGGTTTCTTCCTAATAGCCCGGTTTTCGAGCCACGCTCTGCCCGCCACCTTTATCGGTGGCGGCGTCCGCCTGCATGCACGGAGCCCGCCATGACCACACCGCACTCCCCGCCCCCGCGCCCGATCCAGGAAGCGCCGTCACCCGCGCCCGCGCCCGCGCTGGACCCCAACAGCCTCATCGCCATCCTGCACGCCATCGGTGCGGGCGCTGCGGCCGACGGCCAGCCCTGGCCCGAGCGGCACCACCTGCGCAGCCGGCAGATGGCGTTGTCCGACGCCGACTGCGCGCTCACCGGCCAGCGCATCGTGCAGGAGATCCTGCTGGCGGCCGAGCGCACGCGCCAGAACGGCGAGCCCGAACAGTACGTGGGCGACCGGGTGATGGAGGGGCTGGTGATGGCCGATCTGGCGCTGACCGCCTTCATCCACGAGCGGATGCGACCCAAGGACTGAGCGCGCTTATGGCGCGCAGTTTTCTGCCTGTGTGTGGGGTGACGAATGAAGAAGCACGGCCTGGCCGCTGCGGCGGTGTGCATCGCGGTGATCGGCACGATGTGGGTGGAGTGGCCCGAGCCCGCAGGCGATCAGGTGTGGGCCTACCAGAAGCTGCAGCCGGCCGATTACCGTCTGCTGCACAGTGATGCGCGCGGCTTCGTGACTGCGAAGGCCCACGAGGGTTTTGAACTGCACGCGCGTCATGCCGGGGCGACGTCCTTCGAGATCCGCTGTAAGGGCGTTGTGGTGATGGACGTGGAGAACGCGCCGTCGCGCGTGCTGATCCGCATGCCTGCCGATGCCCGCTGGCGGGCACCGGATATCGAACGTCTGCGCATCAGCTTCGAGCGCTGGCTGGATCTGCACCAGAGCCAAGGGCGATTGCTGGTGGAAAGCGCTGTGCCTTCGTGGGTTGAGACGCGGTTTGGGCGCTTCAATGGGCTGGTGCTGGATGAGCAGCGGTGTCTGTTTGGGGTGCTGGGCCGCCATTGACCGCCCCCCCCCCCTAACCGGCCCATTCGCAACAAATGTCTGGAGGAAGCGGCGCCTCCTGGGACTTACCCGCGCCAAAGGCGATGGTCCTGCCATCCAGTCGCAGCCCCGATGCTTCTCGTTCGGACTTCGGTCGTCAGGCCAGCCGAGAGGTGGGTATCGACACGTTCACGCCAATCCCTGAAATCAGCGGTCGTCGCTTCCAGAAGTCTGCGAAGCAGGAGCAACAGAAAGAAGCAACGATTCGGTGCGTATGGCGCCTCGCGCTCAGACCATCCTGCCGACCGTGGACGAACTGCCGAAACACCGAGCTCCTTGTTCCATAACCTACTGTGGTGTGCAACGACGTTTCGCGCCACGCTGGTGACATGCAGCCAGTTTGCGAAGACTGGCGCGGCCAGCAGCATCTCACCCGCAACAGCCTTCTGTTCTCTGGAGTGCAGCGCTTTGTAGAAGCGAGAAAGCGAGCCGAGCGACATGACTTCTGTCGCCATCCAGATCGGTACTCTGGGGAATGCGGGTGAGGCGTACTTGTCCTTGTAGTGCCGAATAAACGCCTCCCTGGAGCGCGTCACTTCGCTTTCGACGCCGCCGAGCCAATCCGCATACTCCTGCCCGGTGAATGCCAGATTGCGCGGCTCCAAGTGGCCGAAGGCGCCATAGGCATGGGCAAAGTGGTACGTGAGCACGGTCCGCGTTGCGACCTCGATATGGCCAACGGCCTCCATTACCAGGTCTCGAAGGGCCCTATCGAATTCATAGAGACTGACCGCTTCTTCGAATGTCGCTTGAGCTCGGAAGCTGTCGCTACCGGGCACACGCTGTGTGTAGAGATAGCCCATGAGGCGGTAGTAGCCAACACGCTGCAGATAGCGTTTGGCATTGGCGGCGTCGCCGATGGCCAGCCCGCGCTGCTGGAGGAGATCCAACTGCTCCTGAATCGACAGGGGTGGTTTGCGGTAGTGAGTCATCCTGACTCCAATCAGCAGGCAAAAAAAAACCCGCCAATTTGAGCATGTCGCGAACTAGCGCGTCAGAGGCTTGGCGGGTGTGTTGGGTGAATTTTAGCGCCCCTTTTGCTCACCTTCAAGTAAATGTGTGTAGTTCCGGTGAAATGTAAATGCCTGTACGAAAAGCACTTCATAGGGAATTTTCTTGGATTTCCGCAGTCTCGCGGGCGCAGATCCAGTGAGGTGAAAGGCCGGCCCGGGCGAGCGGCAACGGCCTATTCCCCGGCGTTGTTCCACGTCATACCGGTTGAGTTCCGACACTCGATCGCGAACACCGGCCGCTACGAAGCGCGCAGGCGCACTCCAACGGTCTGCAGGAATCCCCCTAGCCGCTTCACCAGCAATTCCCGATATCCCATGCGGAACGCCTGCCGCACCATCAAGCATCCCTCTGCAGGAAGCCACACATGAGCCTCGCGCTGGTCCACAGCCGTGCCCGCGCCGGGGTCGATGCCCCACCGGTGCGGGTGGAAGTGCATCTCTCTGGCGGCCTGCCTGTCACCCAGATCGTTGGCCTCGCCGAGACCAGCGTGCGCGAATCCCGCGAGCGCGTCCGTGCCGCCCTGCTCTGCGCACGCTTCGACTTTCCGCAGCGGCGCATCACGTTGAACCTGGCGCCTGCCGACCTGCCCAAGGAAGGCGGCCGTTACGACCTCGCCATCGCGCTGGGCATTCTGGCGGCCAGTGGCCAGGTCGATCCGCAGTCGCTGCTGCAGTACGAGTTCCTGGGCGAGCTGGGCCTGACCGGCGAACTGCGGCCGGTGGCCGGTGCACTACCGGCTGCGATCGCGGCCGCTGAAGCCGGGCGCATCCTGGTGGTGCCGCCAGGGAATGCCGCAGAGGCTGCGTTGGCCGAGCACGCGGATGTGCGTGTGGCGCGCACGCTGCTGGAATGCTGCGCCGGGTTGGGCAACCCGCGCCTGTTGCCGCCAGTGGAGCGCGTGGACACGACGCCGTTGCCGCTGCCGGATCTGGCTGACGTGCGCGGGCAGGCGCACGCACGGCGCGCGTTGGAAGTGGCCGCTGCCGGTGGGCACCATCTGTTGTTGATCGGTAGTCCTGGCTGCGGCAAGACACTGTTGGCCTCGCGCCTGCCCAGCCTGTTGCCGGATACCGAAGAGACTGAGGCGCTGCAGCTTGCCGCGATTGCCTCGGTCAGTGGCGAAGGGCTGGACCCAAGACGATGGCGGCAGCGGCCCTTTCGGGCACCACATCACAGTGCCAGCGCGGCCGCATTGGTAGGCGGCGGCAATCCACCCTGCCCCGGCGAGATATCGTTGGCCCACCACGGTGTCCTTTTCCTCGATGAGCTGAAAGTTAGGTTGTCAAGTTGTCTGACAACAAAGTTCGGTCGGTCAGCGTGCGGCCCGGACACACCCCCGCGAGCGCGGGCCGAGCGACAGAGCACTGTCCACCGGCCAACTGTCAGTTACGGCTAACGGCCTTACCATACAATTAATTACGCTACTGACGAAGACCGTGCCACGCCGCAGCCCGGCAGTTACTTCCCGCGCCCTATTGATGTTCATGCTCGTCTTGTGCCAGCAGCGACATCTCGGCGGCCTCACGCTGAAGCTGGAGCCGCGTCCACGAATAGCTAGCCTTTGGCCGATTACTCACCCGCTATAACCGAACCTCCTGTTTTTTTTCAGTGGCTGCAGATAGTGCTTCAGCACCCAGCCTTCGATGTCCAGTTGCTCAAGATGATCCCGAAATCGGACCTTGAGCCATCGCGAACTCTTTCCCGTCACCAGAACTTGCTGCTTCGTGTACTCCGTCCTCAGAACCAGGCCACTGCCGGGCCGAGCACGGACCGTTGTGGGGCGAGCTCTCACAACATACACGCGCTCATCCAATGCTTGTCCAGCTAATACGTCAAGAGCACGTCTGAGGCGCTCGGACACATCCACCGCCTCTCGGTGAACCATCTTGTCCTTCGCCAGCTCAGCGGTCTCTCGCTGCTGTTCGATGCGCTCCAGGCGCCACCGCAGCTGATCCATCAGACCGAAGATCAAGGCCAGATAGATGCTGAGAAGAGCTATACGCTGCTCTTCGGCTTTTCCGCGCCAGAAGTTGGTCGGGGAGTTAGCGATATCCTTTGCCACGACCTCGATCGCCCGGCTCTGTGCGTCCGCAACTTCGAGTTCGGAGGAGCCACGTTCTTCAATACCATCGACCTCCTTCCCGACGATGAAAGGATTGGTGTTGGGAACCACAAAGCCATCTTGGCAGCAATCGAGCAGGACGGCTTCGCGCTGCAGTGAAGGTACGCGGTGCAATTGCCTGGTAAGTTCGGTCACCTTCACAGGGAAGTCCGCAGGGCGGCAACAGATGCCGCCCGTGACTTCTACAATCTTCCGGCTTGGCAACACCAAGGGGACGATCAGGCTTCCCGGACGTGGACTTGGACCATCCCCAGCAAGCGGTCCATCGCAGTTGCGTTCATGGTCTGGGCATCTCCACGGCAGTGGAAACCTGTCCAGTCAGCGGGGGCAATGCCGCCCAGCTCATGCCTCTCAGTGACTCGACCAGATCGGTGGAGAGCGCTCATTCCCCCAAAGCATTTAATCCGCACCCCGTAAGCACTTCAAAGCGATCTTCAATCCATCGTCTTCTGCAGGATAGGGAGACCCGAAAAGGGGGACTTCGACCCACAGGCGTTCCTGTCCAGCATGGACGTAGGATCCATGGTCATCCAGCAACAACGCCCCCCGGTACCGCGAATACGAAACTTAGGTCCTTCGTTGCCAGACCAGTCGATCGAGCTCCCCGGCGCCAAAAGAGAGCGAAATCTCTCTACCGGCTGATGGCCCTCCTATCGGAGGGGGCACTTCAGCACTCTAAACGCGACTGTTACTAGGTCAAGGGACATCCTACCCCAGCACATCCAGTCTCTGGCTGGCGACCCCACAGACGACATCATTTGCCGCGGCCAGTTCAGGTGCGCAGCCTGGAATGCCTGCGATATGCTGAGGCCCCTCGATGTTCCCGCAGCTCGCCTATCCGACGATGGCTTTCCTGACAGAGGATCTTGTTAGCCATTGCTGTCACTCGATGAGGCGGCTAGCCCCATATCATCACACTGACCGCCGCAGGACCTTGTCGAAGCGACGGATACTTTGTTCTCGCGATCGCAGGTCCTGCCTTGCTGCAGGAACCAAGCCCATTAGCAACCGAATTTCAGGCGAAGCAAACGGCACTTGGACGGCAGCCTGTACGCATTGCGCGCCTCCCCATGAAGGCGCTCTACGCCTTCACCACTTGGCAAAGTTTGCAACGGCGCTTTTCCAATGTCGCGCACCTCAACTACTTGGCTTGGCGCCTCTTAAAATCGCCGGAGCTCGGTTGACTCCTGAATTCTCGCCTGGTGGCGCAAAGTTGAACTAGCTCCAGCGATACCTCTAGCTTCCCACGCAGACTTACTCTATGGGCTTCTTCCAAAGACTGCCCCGCTCTCCTTTCCGACTGTCGGAGATGTACGTAAGTATACGATCGGCGCAGTATCGAGAAGGCATCGCAGCATCAAGCCGGAGCTCCGGAGCACTCGGGACCTCGTAAGGCGCGTCCATCCCGCTCATACCGACGACCAATCCATTCTGCGCCCTCTTATAGAGATCTTTCGGATCTCGGCTCCTCGCCAGATCAAGACTCGCATCAAGATGAACCTCCATAAACCCAAATTTCTCCAGCCTACTTCGCGCATACCTTCTATCCGCCTCATATGGAGATATCGCGGAAACGACCGCAACAATCCCGGCCTGCGCAATTAGTCGGGCAACCTCCGCTATCCGTCGGCAATTTTCAGCCTTGTCTGACGGCGTAAACAAGAGATCTTGGCAGAGTCCGGCACGAACAACATCCCCGTCGATTAGGACTGCCGGAATACCCGCAGCTCTGAGATCCGAGACCAATAGCTCCCCGCACGTCGTTTTCCCAGCGCCCGATATGCCCGTGATCCACACTACACGGGTACCAGCCTGCGCGTCGTGAGCCCCAATTGAGTATGAGTGGGTTGACTTCAGCCGGTTGAACGTCGCCACCTGTGCAATCGAAATCGTGCCTGCTGAAGCGACAGAGTTAGTCTCTCGATCGACAAGAATGAAGCCTCCCATAATTCTATTTCTCTGATAACTCTCGAACGCGATCGCTTCGCTAGTCTCAATCTGCACGCCACAGAATGTATCAGGCTCGCAATACGGGACGAGCACCTCCTCCCCGGACGAGAGATTGCGAGCCCAATCGATTCTTGTAATGCACGCCTGCACCCTAGCTGTCCCAAGCACAAGCTCATAGGATCGTCCAGTCTCGATTGGTGTGTCACCAGTGCAGATAATTGAAGCAGAAAAAGCGCGTCCAACTTGGTGGTTGGTGATCACATCTGCGATCACGTCTCCCCGCCCAATTGCTACATCCTCATCAAACGTCATTGCGACGGAGTCTCCGCGTTGCGCATGGCGCACCTCCCCCTGGACCCCAATTAAACGACTTACGGTCAGGCGGATGCCGGACGGTAGTGCCATCACGACCTCGCCCACGGAAACCGCTCCTTGAAGCACTTCTCCTGTGTAGCATCTCCGTTCGCCGGCACTCGGATTCACCCATTGAATGGGCATTCGGAATCCAAGATCTGAATCAAATTCCTGTCCTGACTCTAAATCCTCCTCAAGAACAGAAAGAAGAGTGGGCCCCGAATACCACGACATAAGATCCGAAGCGATTACGATATTGCTCCCCTCAGAAGCACTAATTGGGACTGCCTGAGCACATTTTATGCCCAGCTCATCCATGAGAAGTCGAAATTCCGCAGCGTGGCGAATGTAGGTCTCACGCTCAAAGCCAACGAGGTCCATCTTGTTGACAGCGAGGACGACCTTCTTTACGCCAAGAAGAGCCGCGACCCTCGCATGCCTGCGCGTGTGAACTGTCAAGCCTCTGCGCGCGTCAACTAACAGCAAAGCAATGTCAGCCATGGAAGCCGCGGTGACCATGTTCCGAATGTACTGCGCATGTCCGGGACAGTCAGCTATCAAAAAGCGTCTTTTAGCTGTCTCCAAGTGTCGATAACCAACATCAATAGTTACCTGCCCTTGCTGCTCCTCCTCCAATCCGTCCAGTAGTAGAGCGAAATCCAAGCCAGTGAGATCACGCCTGTATCGAGCGCTTTCCCCAGCAAGAATATGCAATTGATCAACTGGTATCTTACCGACTTCGTACAATAGGCGACCGATCAGAGTACTCTTACCATCGTCCACTCCGCCGCAAGTCATCAACCTGCAAATAGGCCATGTACCAGAGTATCTTTCGGCGCTATATGACATTAAAAGTACCCCTCCTTCTTCTTTCTTTCCATTGAGCCACGCTCATCCCTATCTATCAATCTCCCGACTCTTTCTGACGTTCCCAGTGAAACAATTTCAGATATTATCGAGTTTACATCGCAGGCATCAGACTCAATCGCACCTGTCAATGGATAGCAGCCGATGGTTCTGAATCGCACTCGCTTGATTAGGACCTCCTCGCTCGGGGAAACATCAAGCCGATCGTCGTCAACAACGATAAGTTCGCCCTCCCTTTCAACTACAGGCCGTCTACTAGCAAAGTAGAGTGGCACCACTTCAATTCCCTCTTGGCGGATGTAGTTCCATACATCAAGTTCGGTCCAGTTTGAAAGAGGGAACGCCCTGACGCTTTCACCAGGTGAGATCCTCATGTGGAACGACCTCCACAACTCAGGCCTTTGCGATTTTGGATCCCATTGATGGAAATTTCCGCGAAACGAAATAAATCGCTCCTTTGCCCTTGCTCGATCTTCATCGCGGCGGGCGCCGCCAATGGCTGCGTCGAAGCCCCACCTATTAAGGGCCTGCTTCAACGCCTGAGTCTTCATTATATCGGTATGTACTCGAGAACCATGAGTGATCGGCCCTACTCCGGCCGAAACCCCGTGGGGATTGGTATAAACAAGCATCTCAACCCCATGGCGCGCCGCCTCGGAATCCCGAAATTCAATCATCTCCCTAAATTTCCACAGGGTGTCAATGTGGAGAAGTGGTATTACCGGCTTACCAGGCGAGCACGCCTTCTTGAGGAGATGCAATAGGACGGAACTATCCTTTCCGACAGAGTACAAAAGAACAGGGCGTCTAAAGGTCGCCAGGACTTCCCTAATAATATATATGCTCTCTGCCTCCAACATCTTCAGCCTATTCGAACTTATTATCGCAGCATCCATTCCTTTTTACTCCGTTACGTTCAAGCGTGAATTCTTTTGAGGCAGTGTCTCTTGGAATAATAAATCGCCCTCTTGGCAGTTGCAACATTTAGCTAATACGAACTATCCTTAGCGTGCAACAGGCCTTACACTCACGACGAGAATTCAGGATGAATGAATATTTCAATAGTGCATTTGTTACGAAGGCGGAGCGAGACCTATACCAAAAATATGCCTCCGAGTATTCAGGGCTAGGGAAGATCGTGGATGCGGGTTGCTTTCTGGGTGGAACGACAAATGCCCTTTGCGAAGGCATCTCTGCTGAACTGGAATCGCCGCCCATTATTTCACTCGATAGATTTTTGGTCGCGGACTCGTACATTGCAGAGTTCTTTGCAAAAGCCGGGCTTGATATTCGAATGGGCGACTCATTTCTCCCTATATTCATCGAGAATATTCGAAGAAACATTCATCTTGTCGAGATCCGAGCTGGAGACATTCTGGGAATCTCGCGGATTACTGGGAACATTGAGATTCTCTCCATCGACATTGCAAAGTCTTCGGGAATAAATTCACAACTGATTATTAGTTGGTTCCCACTACTCATACCCAAGCTATCAGTACTAATCCATCAGGATTTCTTCGCACCTTCTCAACCTTGGCTTGCCGCAAGTATGGGCCCACTCTTGGACTACTTTTCGATAGATAACTATAAAACCGGTGAAAGTGCGTCCTTTAGGCTTCAAGAGAGCATACCTTCAACGGCGCTGCGCACGGCTGCCCGAGTGGATTGGCGAACTCCGAATGGGCTGGCCTGTTTAGAAAAGGTGCATGATGCGTTCGGTGAGCCATTTAATCGATCAATCAAAATCATGATCGCAAAATCTCTCATGGCACAGGGGCGAATAGGCGAAGCTCAGAATATTGTAGTGTCTCTGTGCGGGGAAAGTCCGGCGGGGGAAGACGGAAAGTGGAAGCAATGGCTTGGCATGGCGGTGGCAACGATGCATCCAAGCTTGGCTTCCCCAAAGAGGCTCCTGGCGGAAGTGTACGATGATGACATGAGATTTAGACTCGGTCATTGGTAGTCCGTTCCGCTGAGCCGTCCACGATTGCGTCTGAGTTTTCTCGCAAAGTGGAGGAGGGCATGCCCTCCTCCACTGTTACATCAATGCTACCGAATCAACTGCAGACCGTTTCGCACGTATCTGTCGTATCGCAATGAACATTCGTATCTGTAGGGCAGTCCCACTCGCTGGGACAGTGCAGGCTGTTGCAGTCTCCGTATGTAGGGCCGCTGCAAACATTGTGGGACTCAATGCACATGCCCATGGAGAAGAAGCACTCAAAGCAGGAATTATCCGTAAATCCTCCTCGCGTATCCGTGTCAGTACCACCCGAGACGAGTGAAACCTCATCGTCGGTTAGCAACGTCACATTCCTTGTTTTCAGCTTGATCATTAGAACTCCATTTTTGATCGATGAATGGGAGGAAACACTCATTATGAGTCGCGCACCCCTCCCGAATGCGCGATACGCGTACAGCAAACTAGTGCTGTGCAGCGCAAGACGAAGCATAGAAGTTAGAGGCATCGTTCTGATCGGACTGCTTCGTCCGCAGTCCTCCACCGCCCCCCCCCTCGCGAATCTCAAAGACCCGATTGTGAGATGACGTAGTGTCCATGCCGATGCACTGGCTCGGGGTCAAGAAACACAACCTTGCTCTTTTGATAAATATGAATTGACGATATCTCCGACACTCCGGATAGGTTTAGTCCGCCAATATCAACTCCCCGCAACACGTCGAACATCCTGATTTCACAGCAAGACCTTTGAGCAAACGTGTCGGCTATTTCTCGGTGCAATGGTGAGGTTCCGTCGCGCAGACGAGATAGACCAATCAGGCCAAAATTCCTGTGCACAGCCAGCCCTCTAGCAAATCCGTCGAATTCTGCCGCTGTGGATACGCCTTGGGAGCTCAATATCAGAAGGCGCCCTGTTCCACTCTCTAAAACCCATAGGTCTTCGCCGACGAAAGCGGGGGAGTGAGGGAAGCTTAGATTTACTGCCAATGGTTCCTCGCTACTTGCCGAGTAGACGACACCCGACTTGGGTGGGGCGCTCCTCCACCCCTCCGCACCACTCGTCATGGCCAGCATCGAGACCACCATCGTTCCATCCCTTTTGATGGCCATTCCGTTGACATGTGCGCAGTCAATTGGCCCAGGATCACGAAGGAACTTGGGCCGCCATACCTGCCTAAAACTTGCAGTTTCGTCGAGCTGGCAGACAGAGGAGAATAGAGTGTTGAGGAATAGCAATCTATCAGTCACAGGGTGAAATGCGACTTCGTGAATGCTGGATGGCCCAACAACGTGTACAGCGCTGGGAACAAAAGCCCCGAGGCTTCGATCCCGATATGTAATGTCGTGCCACACGCGAATTGCTCTTCCCGCCCCCATGGCCGCCGTCTGGCCACGAAAGCAAAATCCCATTGCCTGTGGCACAAATACACTTGTGACTTCGCAGCGCAACTCCTGCTCCGCAGCTGAAATCGCAAAAACTCTGCTGTCCTGCTTGCTGCAGACGATCACACTTAGCTGTTCAGAACGTAGGACACTCCAAAATTCTGCGTCACAGCGGAGGAAGGAGCGGTGCTGCTTGGCCATGCACTCATCCCACCACGGAGTGGCGGACACGATCTGATACTTACTCATCCCTTAAGCACCCCATTAACCCACTCCTGACACCAGAAATCGATCAATACACGGATTTCCGAAGCAATAAAATGCGCGATCTACAATTCGCGGGAATCACCCACCATGGAGTTCCACGTGAAATAAATCTAAGCCGAATGCCTATCCAAAGCACGCCAGGAGCGCCGCTCGTCAGGCGGTGCTCTGCATGAGCATATCTTGCGACGGCATTTTGCACTGGGAAACCGGATCGCGAGAGCTGGCAACCGCGACACTATTCCTTTGCAGCCGCAGCTTCCATGCATGTTACCCGACCACCTCGGCTTGGGCGCTCGTGCATCTCGAAACATCACGATCGTAAATTCTTCGAAGCAGATCCCACATAATGGCCTCCTCAGTGCGCGGCGCCAAGCTAAGTAGCCTATTAACTCGCATGTGCACCAGGCTCCACCGAATTCGGTATAGATCTTCTTCGCTAAGTTGGGATGATGCTATTCTTTTCCAATGCATCGAGATATCTGACTCCAGCCCCGCTAGCGAAGGGAAATTCGGCAGCCAATGGGCATGGAGCTCCGCACGGGATCTAGGCACCAGTTTAAAAACGTCGCGAATCCGCGCACGCTCGCGATCCTGTATTCGAAACTCTTTCTGATAACCGATGGATGCACGTCGTGCGAACTCCAATCTGTCGGCATCATTCCCAACACCAGTTGCCGTGAGCATAGAGTCCATCAATGCGAGGCATTGCTTCCAAAGCTTCGATTCGGTACCGGCGCTCTGTATTGTCCCAATGGCCACCCTTGAATCGCAGAAAAAAATATCCTCACATACCTTACAATTGAAGTCACCGCCATAGCGGTCGACTTCTCGAACATAGGCCTCTGAGTCAACAGAATGAAGTAGCCCGCGGCCCGAGAGCTGTTGGAAGAGAGTTGCAAGAAGCTCCCAACTTACGGCCGTGCTGAATGGCGCCTTAGCTTTTATTCTTAGCCGGAGATGCGATCCTTTGTCGTCATAGTAGCGAATGAAAAAGTACTGACGTATCTTGCCAGCGCTAATTGCCTCCATAAGTACTGGAGTGAGAGCGGTCAATACCTCGTCCTGATCGCTTGGCTCGACATACAAACGCATATATGCCCATTCACTCCAACTTTCCATAACTACATTCCGAGAACTGACTGGAGCGAAAAGCGACTGAGTACGGCGGGCCGGAGTTGCATCTCGCGACAGCGGTATCTGAATCTCGTGGAAGTGCTCTCCCTCTCCCGAGCGCAGAGCAGGCTGGAGCCCTCTAGGAAATACCTCGACCAGGTCTGCGCCTGACATTTTTCCGACCTCACTGATGAACTCATCGATCATCCACTCCAAGTCGAGGTTGAACGGAGCCACCTGGTCGCCAACCTGAAGTGCGATCGGATTCGGCCAGTTACCTTCACGTCGTATATCAGCTAGTCGAGATACGGCCTGGGCCCTATCAAGCCTGCGAAGCTCGAGACACTCCGATGCGGTAAGGTGCCAGCTCGCCCTTGCGATAATCACACCGCGATGGATCAGGCCAGGAACGAACTTGGCCGTGGGAGATATGGCACGCAGACTAGGCAAGCGAATGATGCAACCTTGGTTAGCGACCCGCGCCAAGAACCGATAAATAGGTATGCTTGGTCCAGAATCAAAAGCATGTGCATTGCTCATTCTAAGATCGATGTCGGTGTCATGCCGAACCGAGCGAAGTATTACTTCGCCGGCCCTGACCCGTACCATGATGTCGGAGATCCTAATCTCCTTTTCTTGGGGCACATTCGCACGAATTCCGAGCTGGAGTGAACCAACCTCCTCCCTACTCATAATATTTCCGAGGTTTATTTTTGGTAGATGGACAAGCTCGACCGGCTGTCGTCCACCACGAGACACTCTCGCACTGACAAATTCTCTCAGATCTGGAAGGCCAGCGGTGAAGCGCCCGTAAAGCCTTCCTGGGTCGCCGGAAGCAATTCCGCGAATCTCCAGGCTGCACGCATTAGAGGAGCCGCTACCATCTACCGCTGAATTCCACACCGACGCATTAACGAGCATGTCATCGAGTTCCGGGGGAAACTCTCCCATTCTCCCTTCAAGCGCTTCGGTTGAGTCAACATAAAGGTCGCTCTTAACGATCAGTTTAGCCAAACCTAGCGGATCGAAAGATGGCTGCCCAGCGGTACGCTTAGTCGGCTTCACTGCCGGACCAAAGATGGCCTTGGCCAAAGGCGCCTGAACTACTCTTCGATCAAATCCCAGCGAATCTAGCAAATCGGCAACGTCTGCCAAGGGCAACTCCGCATCGCCAAACCTAGCCTCGAAACGTTGACAGAACTCTCTAAGCGCTGTTTGCCTTGAGATGACACAGGTCTCGCGGACAATTGTTGGAACCAGCGCGACGGCATCGGAGAAGCCTGGCGCAGGCACAGTGTTGGCCCCGGACAGATCGCCGGAGAGGTCAACCTTAACGATTGACTTAATATCAGATGTATTGAAAAGCGCGCCTGCCGCCTCCCTGATCTTCTGAATACTTTGCTCTGCTGAGACTTCGCCGTGGACTCTCATGCTCCTGATGCAGCGATTTATGGTCCCGAGGACGGTCCCCATTCGAGATGACGAGGGGAATTGATCCTCGAGCCATTGCGATGGGTCAGGAGTGACGATTCTGTGCAGATGATCGCAAACGAGTATCTGCTGATCAATTAGGTCCTCAATAAAATGGGTAATACTTTCGACATCTTCTGTAGGAAACACGCCCCTGAGGTGTTCGCAGATGTTTCGCTTTGTAGCTCCGCTCCTGGCACAGCTCAACGCATGCGCTAGGTGGGGTGAGGCGTCGACTACTACTTTGCGGAAGGGAATTGGGAGCGATGGGCGCGAGGGACCAGCAGACAAATACGCATAACTATCTCCGCGGTCGACCAAAGTGTCATTCACGAAGTACTCGATGAACTCGGACTCGTTCACGCAAGCCCAACGTTTGAGGCGTTCGATGGCTACCGAGTCCAACTGAACGTCTAATTTCAGGTGCGACCGACTGTATAGAACTGGCAGCACAGAGGTCGTGCGATCAAGTGGCCAGCTACAGATGGAGGAGAATGTACCAAATGGCGTCGGTCTGTACGCCATTCTGATGAGATATCTAGCAATTACACGCTGTATGTCATTAAAACGTCCCTTCCCATCCAACCACTGCTGAAGCTTGGCATGAAGGGAAGGTGATGCAAGAAGCAAGGCATCTGAAACATCTTGGCGCCGTGCAAAGGATGCGACTAGGCTATCAAGTTCTGCGTTAGGCGTCGTTAGTAGTGTCTGAAGAGTCTCTGCGGGAAGTACAGGCGCCCTAATGGCTGCCATGCCAAGGTTGTAACCATCCATTTCCGGTCTCACTCCATGTATTACCGTTAATTTTGCAGCGCGGGAGTCCTATCGGCACCCATCGACGATATGCGCCCATTTCGCATTGAGAGCACCCTGTCTGCCGACTGTATCGTCTGCGGCCTATGTGCGATTAGCAGGGTTGTAATCTTCGCGCGCCGCACCGCGGCGCAGATCTTTACTTCGTTACTTATATCAAGATTGCTGGTTGCTTCGTCCATAATCAAGATTTTTGGCCTCTTGTAAAACGCCCGCGCCAGGAAAATTCGTTGAATTTGACCGGCAGATAGAGCCCCTCCCATGTCACCAATCAACGTGTAGTACCCCATTGGCATTTGTTCAATCTCATCTGATATCTCAGCAGCTTCGGCCGCTTCTCGTATTTGATCTAGAGATGCCCCGGGATCAAAGAGAGAGATATTATCTGCGATTGTACCAGCGAACGTCTGATCGTCCTGAAAAACAGTGGCTGCTAGTTGGCGAATACGCCGCTTCCCAAGAGTTCGCATGTCGACGCCGCCAATCAGGATCTGACCGCTATCGTAATCAAGCAGTCCCATCAACAACTTTGCGACTGTGGTCTTCCCGCAGCCTGACGGCCCCACTATTGCCACAACTTCGCCTTCAGCTACGAAAAAGGAGCAGCTCGACACAACCTTGGGAAGATTTGATGCGTACTGATAATTGATATTCTTAAATTCTATTGAATAGCTACTCAGCTTTCCTGCGTAAGTGGCGTCAGTATGGCTTTCAGGGGGCGTTAGGACTATATCTGCCAGTCGCTCTGTCTGGATTCTAAGTAGGCGGAACTGTACGAAATAGTCGATCAGGGACAGAATTCTCGATGTGAATTGATCGGAATACGCGGCAAATGCCATAAGCATACCGACGGAGAGTGTCCCACCGAGCGCCAATGTGGCCCCCACCCAGATTACAATGATTCTCTGGAGACCCTGGCACACTTGATTGATCGAGGCGAATGCAAGCCCAATTTTCTGAATTCCTATACCGCCGTTGATAGACTCGGCAGTGGCATTCATAAATTTCCCTGCACGCTGCGGGCCTTGGTTATTTAGTTTAATTGTCTGCATGCTTCTCAGACTTTCGATTAGCACCGTCTGCTGACTCGCCACTGCGTTGATTTGCTCTTCGCTTCGCTCTCTTAATGTCTTGTAATGGAAGAAGCGTGTCACGCTGTACAGCATGACAAATCCAATTGTGATCATCGCAAGTGTGCCACTGTAGTAAAACAGCACCACGAGGGTTACAGTCGCCATAATTCCATCGATCACAGCAGTAACAAAGCTCGTAGTAATCGTGGATTGAATCGCACCTATGGATCCATAGCGCGACATTAGGTCACCCATATGGCGCTGGCCGAAGTAGCTCACCGGAAGTCTCAAAAGATGAGCGAATACGTTACCTGCCCAAGAAATGCCTATCGTAGAGCTTAACCACATGATCACCCACGTGCGTAGTGCATTTGCGGCGACGCGGAGCAAGAGAAGAACCGCGAAGCCAATTCCCAGGATGGTTAACAGCTCCTTGTCACTATCGGCGATGACCTGATCGACAACAAGTTGAAGGAACTGTGGCGCGAGCAAGTTGAGTGCTTCTGTTGCCGCCGCGATCGCAAACACCTGCAGCAGCCCACGTTTCAGCCCTCGAACACGTCCGGTCAGCTGGCGGATCGAAACCGCTTCGCGGAGCTCGTCTTTCGTGAATTCCTCGGAAGGCTGCATCTCCAAGGCAACACCGGTAAAGCTCTTCGATACGTCGGCTAAACGCATTCGCCTGCGACCGCGAGCAGGATCAATTATCTCGACTTCACCTTTTGTGCAACCAACCAGAACAACAAAATGGGACATGTTCCAGTGCAGTATCGACGGCGCTTCAAGATGCGAAAGGTCCTCTAGCGCAACTTGAACTGGCCTGGCGATAAATCCAATATCGCCAGCCATGTCGATGAGGTCTTTAAGCTTCGCCCCGCGAAGTGACAGAGGGAACATTGTTCTAAGGGTGAGAAGATCAGTCTTCTTTCCATAGAAGCTCGCGATCATGGCTATGCACGCCATTCCGCATTCGGCAGCTTGAGTTTGCGGAATGTAGGGCACTGGCGCGCGCCCCCCGAAGCGCAGCAGCCCCTGCCATTTCGAAGATGCGTGAGACCCTTCCTCCGGCGTCAATTCTGTACTTTCATTCATTCAGTATCCCCTGCGTCAAGAGTGGGCATTGAATAGATTGGTGCCAGGATCCATTCATGAAGCCTGCGCTTCTCCAGCATCACACTCGCGCTTACAGCCATTCCGGGAACCAATTTTACAAATCCCGAGTCAGTTCTTACGGACTGGCGATCAAGCTGCACTTTTACGATAAAGATCGAAGGCTGCTCGGTAGTCGTTTGATCGCCACTGAAAGTCGGCGCAGAGGGTACGAAAGAAACTTTCCCGCGATAGGTGCCGAATTTCTGGTATGGAAAGGCCGCGTACTTTAGAAGTACGGGCGTCCCTTTTCGCACGAATCCAATTGATTCGCTCGGCACCTGCAACTCAACCTCCATCGACGCACCTTCTGGTACAATCGTTGCCAGCACCTGGCCATCAGTCGCGTATTCCCCAGACTTGACCTGCAGCCCCGCGATAGTCCCGCTTACGGACGCCGGAAGTACGTACCCCCCCTGTGCCGAACTTCTCTTTCTATCTATTTCCAGTTGGGATAGCTGTGATACTTTGTTATTAAGATCGATTGCATCGCTGAATACGTCGTCATCCAATTGCGATTCAATTCGTACGATCTCCTGCGCAATTGAGGAGATGGTGGCCCTCTGATTTTCGACAGCGACTTTTGCTGTGGATAGCTGAGCTTTGAGCTCTCGAATTTGCGTACCCGACACATATCCAGAGGCGGATAGCGGCTCAACACGCGATACCATGTCTTGTCTGTCCCTGGCCTCTTGCTCATATAGACCGAGTTGCAGTCGTGCTTGCGCGAGTCGCTCGCGCGCAATTCTCAGCTCAGTTCGCTGCGCAACGGCTCTCCTCTGTGATTTCTCCCGAGCGGACTGAATCGAGTCGCTCAGGGTGTCCACTTGGGTGTTCAGTTCACCTTCGACCGACTTCTCAAGCGCATCGAATGAAAGCAGGGTCTTGTCGCTGCCGATCATGACGATTGGCTGCCCTTTAGTTACATGCTGCCCTTCTTTGACCAGCACCTCACGAACATCACCCCGGTTAACGGCCCGAACTCTTACAACCCCAGCACTAGAACTCACAACGCCGGTCACCGCCTCTCGTCTGGTGTAGCTACCGAAAATAATAAAAAGCGCTGCTATAGTTGCTACACCAACCAGCGACGCGCTCCAGAACTTGGTAGACACGGGCGTTGCGACATTAATGTCCCCCAGCCAGCGGTCGGTCTGTGCCTCGAGGACCTCTGGGCGAAAGATACTCCTCATTGATTCCAATCCGCGCGAACACTGACACCATGCAGGGCCGAAAATGGAAGGCCGAGCATCGGCCCCCACACGGGCCAGGACCGGCTCTGCGCAGCGACAAGCGCGCCCGCGGCCCCGCAGTCGCCCTCTAGAAGTCCTGCCGAAGTCCGGAAGCCATCTCTTGTTCGGAATGGAAATCGGTCTTGGTTGCTCCTTGCGTAATTCAGAGCGGCGTCTACGCAGAGATCAACCGCGTTAGCGCAACCAGTGTCCTGCCTCTCATCACCAAGGACTTCAAACAAATAGGCGAACAGCAGAGCGTTCCCGGCCCATCCATGACACAGCGACCCGTCGACCACGGAGTGCTTGCCCGTCCTGATTTGAGATATTGCGCAATCGGTAAGTGCTAGAGATCGATACCGGTTTTCGGGGAATAGGTTGCAAGAGCGCGCAAATGCCGCGGCGCCCCCCAAGCTGCCGTAACACCAAGCCACGCGGGAGTGCGTGGTCGCCCCGCGCTCATTTGGCAGCATAACCCCATGGGGGGACTCGATACAGCTATCCCACAGATCATTGTACGCCATCCGCACGAGCTCCCAGCAATCACTGTCGAGTAGCTTCAATTCAAGGGCACCGACGCAAGCCATCAGTAAGCCCGCAAGCCCATGACCAACGCCCAGGTTCTTTATGCGGGCCGCATATTCCTGTCTCGCGTTACCAAGAATGCTCTTGATTGAGAGGGTGAGTGCACGGTTGAGCGTATCGGATGGGCGAGCGCCGTGACATCGAGCTTGCGCATAGGTCAGGATTCCCGCGATTCCATTAATGATGTCGACATTTGGATGATTACTCGTGCCAATTGCTTCCTGGAGAATCTCGTCAAGGTCAGCTAAAAGATCTCCATACTTTTTGCTGTCTAGCAGCGCAACGGCAAAGCCCACGCCTGTCACACCAGAATATAGGGAGGAACTAAGCGGGTGCCGCTCTAGGCCCGATACCGCGGCAGCCAATTTTGCATCAGCTGCCGATAGCAATGCCTGATCACCAAACCGAATCCCTGCGTCGTACATCGCTAGACAGTGGCCAGCCTCGCCAGACGAAAGAAATGGTGAAACTGAGTTTGAGCCCTCTAATGACGAGTTGATGGCTCGATAAAGCAGATCGACCGATTCACCCGCCACTACCGGCGAAATCCTCTCATTATGGGCAACCGGTTTATTAATTTGCACACCATCCATAGCGCGATCAATCCGATTCAATATATAATTGTTGATTGAGATGAAATAATCAATTATTGGCAGCCAGTTTCCATTTCTCTCAGCATCCCTTGCGCGTATTTCGAACCCCCCGTTCGATGCATCTATTACCGCGCGCAGTGGAATGTATGCGTCGCCGTGTGGCTGATGCAGACGACTGACGGCTCCAAAGACAGCCCGGGCACAGCGACCGTTTCCATCTTGAAGAGGGTGAATATTGAGCAGTGCTATCAAGAGAGCAACGTCAGCGACCGCTTGAGGAAGGTCACTCAAGCAATATTTGTGCCACGTAAAATTCAGCTGAGACCTTATATCCTGATGCGGCCCAAAGGCGATAGAGTGGCCAAGTTTGTCAGGAATAGTTGCAGCCGGCGCTGATCGAATTCCAGCACCATTTCCAAGCACAGCTCTCGCGATCCCCTCAAATACGCGCGAAAAGTCGTCTGAATGTCCCGCTCGCGCATATTGCTTGATTTCTTTTTCAGCTTGAATGCACGCCCCGTACTCCTCTTCGGTGAGCCTCGGCGTCCGACACGCAGCCCCCCTCCTAGCCATCCACAAATTGGACCAGGGATGGGACAGCTCTATCGACGCTTGGCGGCTGCTCCAGAAGTCCTTGCATCGAATGAGCTCAGATGAGTTGGTTGCACTCACCGCCATTGCCGCCTGATCCCGTGAAAGCTGAAGGGCATCCATCCTTCTAAGCAGGTCGGGTCCGCAGCTCGCCTTCTCAGGGAAGATAAATGGCGACCAAGGTGCCACGGCGCTCACAGTTCGGCGCCCGTGTTACGGCAATCAAACAGCACAGCGCCTGGCCGTCCCGGATCGTCTCCTTTTCGCATACTGTAGAGAGTGCCAAAGTAGATCGCGCTCTTTAGAGCAATCAGCGGGTCTGAGTCGATGGGCACAAAGCGAAGGTCTACCCCCACCTTCGCGATCCCTTTCTGGTATCTGAAGAGATCGCGGGCGACGTCGCCATCTGCCTTATAGAAAAGTACGCAGTCAAGATCCTTGGGTCGCTCCGTAACACGAAGGAAACTGCCGCCAACCAGAAGAGCAACAGGCTCAACTGAAATCCTGCGTAGCACCCTTAGAAGTGAGTGAATGTGCAGGACAAGCTGCCTTCGACTTGGGTCACAGCAACACGCATCCATATCACAGATGCCACCGAGATACGGAGTCGAATTTAGGGGATTGCTGCTTTGTATCCCAAGAGGGAATGCAGGAAATCCTTGCTGCTTGCCGCAGTCATATGCGGCGGACAGAGCTTCCGTTAGTGCGACCAAAATGATGCATCCTTGCCTTTAGTAGCCTGCGCATCGTGACACGGCATATCGAGCGACGGCAAGCGGTAAATTCGTGAAATTACGATAAGCGACACCTGAAGAATTCAGAATGGCGCGGATCAGTCCATCAGCCGTCGTGCCAACATTCCCATTGTGATAATGCCGGGATTACGCCTTCCGTCATAATGAACAAAGCAGGATCCACCGCCCATGCGCACCTGCGGCAAGCTCAAAATTGAACACAGTCGTCTTTGGCTGCCAAGCATCACACAGAGTTGATAATCATCCGCATAACTGCAAATGCCGGGAACGCCTTTCTTGCCTTCCCGCCGTTTTGTGCTCGTCGGATACTGCACAGACGTTCCTTTGAAATATGCCACAAGTTGCAGTTTTGGCAGACTACTGTCATGCCTGATACCAACCTATTTACTGGAACGATCCTTCAGTCGAGAGGGCCGTACGCCCTTCGCTAGTGAAAGGACAGGTCTCCGCGTGGACTTATGGCAGCAAGCCTAACCAGGCAGCAGCAGCAGCAACGGCGTCGCGACCTTCAGGCACAGGCTCCTCTGGCGCTATGCCCTCGGGATATGCGGTGCCGTCTCGATCGAGCATTACTGCCGTTGTGAGGCGCAGAGCGCCTCCATCCGGAAGTGGGAAAGATCCGTTCGCGGTCGCAAGTCCTGCGGTGGTGCGTCCAAAGAAGCGAGTTTGAGAGCGCCCCCTAAACGCCACAGCCATCGCTTCACCTGAGCTCGCCGTCCTGGGGCCCAGCAACACGGCGACCGGATCTTTTGAGAGATCCATTCGGCACCTTGGACTACTGCGCGAGCGCCAATGACTCGTAACGCCGTTACGGTCCCGGAACGCACCCGTGTTTTCCTGGCCCAGAAGAGGATAGAGCCCGTTTAGCATAGGCCACATATTGCCGCCCGTGTTCTCGCGAAGATCAAGAATCCAACCCTTCGATGAGGCTGATGCTAGTTGGCTAATGCGACTGCACAATTCCGAGGCAAATTCAGCTGCGTCTTGCGGATTGGAGCCACGGAATCCCGGCACAAGCAAATATCCGATTGACCCCATTGATCGAGATTCGATTGGTCGCGACGCAATTCCGCGGCGTTGAAAAGCGCTGGCGACTTCGGGGGTCTGGAGAATGCTGTGCCGATCTGAGAGAGTAGCGACTACTTCATTCAGCCTACTGTACGCTTCTTGCGACGGAAGCAGTTTCAATTCAGCCGGTACTAGCTCAGCATCACTGACCGCCCAGTCAATGTTGGCTCCGTTCAACGCCCTTGCGCGTATAATCGTGAGTGCTTGGGACATTACATCGTGAGCGGAGACGCCGGTGGGTTCGGGAAGTCTGGACGTAAGCGTGAGGCGTTGAACCTGCAATTGCCCGGAACTTCTTAGCGTGACTCCGAACTTGATGCTTGATGCAGTGCTGGGTATATAGAGCGCCAGTTCGCGCTCGAGCCAGCCATCGCCGGAGTGCACGGGCTTGCTGGCGGAGGTGGCAAATGCAACCTTACCCTTGACTCCATCCGCCCGCAGCCAAAGTGCAGCAGCGCCAGCGCCATCGTCGACCCGCAGGCGACCGGTCAAGCGCACTTCCCTGCCTTTTAAGGATCCGGCATCGAGTGACGTGATCGCCCCAATGAATGCGGACTCGCCAGTCGAAGTGCCGGATACGGATACTGTCGCACCTCCCACATCAAGAACATCTCCCGACCCCTTGATAACAGACTGTACGCTTGTACCCTTCCACAAGGTTTCTCCGTGCGCGAAAGCGCTGAAAATCATCAATAAAATCAAGGACACTGCGCGAAGCATTGATACCATCCATGGACACGTTCAAGCTGGAGCCTACTCCACGAAAATTGCCGTTACAAGTCCGCCCTTTGACTTGCTTGGCTCCTCTAGGGCGGCCTCATGGAGCAAGCACAACACGTGATCTGAATTAGGCGATCTCTTTGTCCATCACTTCGGCGGGTGCTTTCCAGCCCAGCGTACGACGCGGGCGCGGTCATGAGCATCGCAACGCGGTTGAGATATCCTTGTCTCGCGCTCGACAGATCAACGCCCTTGGGCTGAAACTGTCGGAGCAGTCCGTTGATGTTCTCGTTGCTGCCACGCTGCCACGGTGCGTGCAGATCGGAAAATCGCACCCCGATATCCAAGCGGTCCACCGGCTCTGATGAGTACATCAGCTCCGTGCCTCGGTCGTAGTCAAACTGGTGCGCGTGGATTCGGGTAGCTTTCTTCAATTGGCGACTCTACCTCTCCAGTGCCGCTTCAACTGCGCAGACGTCTACCTTGCAGAGGATCACAAGGCGCGACGTTCAACCGCTCCAGCGTCCCTACGACAGGAGCGCTTGAAAGCAGCCCTGATTGAATCGCCCGCGGTGGGCCGGGACCAGTCGCTGCTGCACTTTTCCGGGATGGGCGATACGCAACTGCTCAGGAATCCATGCCCGCTTGACTACCGTTCGTGCGGCGTAGACCTCGCTTCGGCTCGCTCTGCCGAAGCGATTCCGCTAACTTTTTCTTCAATTCTCAGCGCGGGTGTGCATAGATGCTGGCGTTGTTGCCGGCCTCGGTGGCGCTGTGCGCTCCAGCACCTTGTCGGGCCACGTCGTGGCTCCGCGTCGAAGGGCTGCGCCCCAAGCGCCTGACGATGGATCGCATGCTCTTGAGGCCCCGAGACTCGGTCTGGGCAAGGGCGCATTCTTCCGTGCCTTAATGGTTGTAATGCTTGGACTTGCTGGCGCCCTAGTGGTTAGGGGATGCCCTGGGCAATCGTCGCTGAGTACTGAAATTCCAGGTCCGGCCCGACCAACGACCGACGGGCGTGCCAGATCTGCGGATTTTCGCCGTTCTGATGGTACCGGCAGGCACCAGCGGACGGATTGAACCTTATACCGGCAGCAACCATCGTGGCCCATCCACAGATTGGACGGCGCAAACAGTGTCAGCACCTGGACGAAGTTTTTGGCCAGACCGCAGTAACGCACCTTGGTGTATCCAAATTGCCTCTTGATCACCAGGAAAGGGGACTCGAGCTTGGCAGGGTGGGCTTGAAGCTCTCCCAGCGCTCAATTTGCCTGCGTTCGCGCATGTTACCGATTGCTTGAAGTTCTCAATGAAATCGAGCAGCGATCCGTCTCTCGCTGTGTTCAGGCGGCGAGGGTCCTTGCCCTTCTTCCAGCGCGACTCCTTGTACTTCGGCATCCGGTCGGGCAGATCCCGATAGACAGCGCCTGGACGATAGTAGGATGTGACCCTATCTATCCTCGGATGCAACAGCTTAGGGGCAGAATCCGTGATCATCAGACCGAGTCGGACTGGAGATCGGTTAGGAGGCCGAATGCGTCTTCCTTAGAGATTTCGAGCACCCGGCATAGCTGAACAAATTCAATGATGTCGAGGCGGCGCGCTCCTGCTTCTACCGCCGACAGGGCCTGCTGGGACCAGCCCAGTGCCTTCGCGACCTCCGTCTGGCTTCTTGCAAGTGCCTCACGTCGTCGACGCAGGGCTTCGATCAGGCTTCTGTACTCGGCCTGGTAGATCGTTTTTCGGGCCATCGAACCATCGCCAAGCTTGGGCGATGGGTACGGTATGACTCACCTACCGATTACAAGAAAATCATGTAGTATCGGCCCGGCTGGTCGGCCTAACCGCTTACGCCTGGCCGGCTTTGCGCTGGGGTATTGGGCGCATCCCGCCGGATGAGGAGACAAGATGATCGAAGTGATCTTGAGTTGGTCCGTTCGTGAGGTCCGGGATGGAGTATTTGGTCCGGAGGTTCAGGCTGTGACCGACTTCCGACTGGGCGTGACGGAGCGCGACTCAGGCGCTGAGGCATTCAAGGATAGCCTGCTCCAACAGTTGTCGGTCTATCTGGCCGAAACCGTGTTCTTGGATGTTGTCCGGGTTGCAGAGCTCAACCAGGATCTTCTCGCCGGCGAAGGTGCCCTATGAATGAGATCTTCGCTCCATATCACCGAATACGGAGGCATCGTCCGTTGACATGCCCCTGTAGCTCAATAGGTAGAGCAGCGGTTTTATAACCCGTCAGCGCCAGATAAGCGGCTTGTGTCGGTTCGAGCCCGACCGGGGGCACCATCCATCGCACGGCCTTGTTGTCTCAACAACCTGTGCCAATCCCCTTGAGCGCCCGTCACTCAGCCGGAGTAGCCTTTATGCGACGCATTGGTAGGCCGATCCCACTGGAACATCTCGCAATCGCGCGGCGCATGGCCCTCGCCACCCAATGGCCGACCGCAACCCAGGTCGAGCAAGCTCTTAGCAACGAGCGAGGCCGCCAAGCACCGTCCGCTATGCGGTGGTTTCGTGAAGGAAGACTTCTGGCAGCCTATCTACCTGACTCGGGCGGCAGCTGGCACTTTCCACCTTGGCAGTTCGGTTGCGATGGCAAGCCGGTCCAATACCTCGCAGAGATCCTTGGATCGATTCGGCGCACCGGCCTGTTTCTTGACGCCAAGGGACGAACCACTGGTTGGTCAGAGATTGAATGGTTTATCTCTGGCCATGCCCTTCTGGATGGGCGATCACCTGCAGAGCTGCTCGCAACAATGCCCCACCAAGTTTTGAGGGCTGCGCTTACTGAATTCCAGTCAGAGAACTGACCAGGCATCGGCACAAAGGTCCTCAGAATCTGGCTACAGGCTTGCCGAGCCTCATCCTCGCCCCTTCTTCATTCGGAGTCGTTCAACCGTTGACTGCGCAAAGGCCAGCTCCTCACGGGCATCATGCAGGGCCGCTGCCAGCTCACCACACAACGTGGTAAGAATCCCGACCTTCTCAACTTCGCGCCTGAGCCGCTCTCGAAGAAGATCGATCTTCAAGGCCACGTCCCTTTCGCGCTTCTGCGGGTCTGAGAGCTCAGCAATCTTTGCAACCACGCATTGATGGGACCGATAGACGGTCTGTCTCGAGATCCCACAGCCTTCTGCGACCGATCTAACTGATGGCTTTCTGCCACCGGCCCTCCAAGCCGCCAGCTGCAGCTCGAACTCGGTCAAAAGACACTCACGGTTCATCACTTCCCCCAATAGCAGAGAGAATCTTCACTGCCTGTGCCAATCTCTCAGCGGCGATCCTCTTGGACTGCGCCGGAGTTCCTCGAAACCTGGCGAACTCTTCCAAGTCAGCAACGCGCCGCCTCCACCACTCGGCATGCCGAGGCGTCGCTGCGAAATTCAAGCAACTCGCACAGGTAGTTGGAACTCTATTCGCCTTGTTCGGTCCGTCTTCATTCCCCTCGCACTTCGATCGCCCTTGCCGGTAGAAGCAGTACCCCCAATCGCAAGGACCCAGAACGACCCCGGCGCCCAGCATTCGAAACACCTCCTTCTGGGTACTCGCGCGCGACAGTACGGCTTCGATCTTCTGTCTAGTCGCTTCCATCACTTCAGCAGGAATATTCGTATGTACGGAATCAGAGCGTGCAAGATCCTCCATGGCCCTGATCACTTCTAAGCTGGATTCTTCGTTGAGTAGCCTGGTCAGCTCTGGGTCGCTGCCGACGTAGTACGTATCAGTGATCTGCGCATCCAAGTGGCCGTACTGAAATGCGAGGGCGCCGAGACTGGAACGATCTCGCCTTGCAACGAATCGGGCTAAGAACCTCCGGGTTTTCCGAAAAGTCAGGCGCTCCAGCGCCGCTCCTCCCTCAGGGCACGACAGCAGGGCGAACTCTCTCACCCTGCATAGCAACATCGAAGCCCATGCAACCTTAGATGGTGCGCGCGTCCGGCCACTTAGATACGGCCTTCTGCTCACCACTCGCGCCGCCAAGAGCGCCTTAGTGCCGCTATTAGCTCGTACTTCTGCCCCCAATAGTTCAATTGCCTCCACAGCAGCTTTGACCTCTGGGACGACTATCCAAGTGTGGGGTCGCCCACTTTTGGCGAGAACTCCTTTGATGACCCAACTGCCGAACTCATCGTCACCCTCTTTCTCAACACACCCGACACATAGTCGCTGTAACTCAGACGTTCGCATAACCGAAAGAAGCGCGATCACCGCGATGGCGGCTCCGATCACCGTCCCAATCATCCGCTCTTCGCTCAAACACGTGCGTTCTCCAAGCCTCTTCATGGCCTCAGAGCTAAAGTTCGGCCGATCCCCTACCCACTCTGAGTGCCAATGACGACGTCCACGTCTGGCATTCCTTGTGGCCCTGGGTCCGGCGAACTTGCTGACGAGCTTAAGTACCTCCGGTGCGTCCTCCTGTACCACCACCAGTGCGTCCCTCAGCACCCTTAAAATCAGATCCTCGCCTAGAGCGTCTGTTCCGGCCTCATTCCCAGCCATCCTAATTCTCTTGCGCGACCGCTGCGCGACCGCAGAACAGGCCGCCCGTACCTCGACAGAACAACCAGTATGTCCTCTCAGAAAATCCTCCACGTTCGTAGACCGACAGCCCTCCGCACGCGGCGTGATCCGCCTACCCTTCTGAAATCCGACAACCTCGCGGCCCCAATACTCAATCAGCTCAGAATCAATTTCTTTGGGCGATGCAGCGCCGTGCTCTTTGCACCAGACAGCGAAAGACTTGATGGCGTAGAACCGCTCTCTCAACGTCAATGGGATAGTCGACGCTCGCGGAATCAACCCTAGAAGAGTTTTGGCAAAGTAGTCTTTCGCGGAGGACCTCCAAGCGGGGGGAAACTTATGGAAGTCTAAACAGACCCTATGATAGGAATCGCCAACGACGTATTGCCGGAGCTCCCAGCAGCCATCTTCATACCGGACACCAAATTCTGCGAGATCGAAATCGACCTTCCCTGACGCAGATCGGACCCTCTTCATAGATCACTCCATACTCAGATGCGGGATCTTCAGGGCGAGCGGCCTCGCCACTTCAAGCACTTTTTTGGGAACCCTTTCCAGCAATGCCAGCAGGACCTGGTGCGTTGCTTCAAAAGCCGCCAGATAGCGTGCTCGGACATCGACTGATTTAGTGGCCTCCTTCTTCATTCGCTCTAGCGAACTCAGTGCCGCGAGCATCCTGGACACATGCTTCGCGCTGTCAATCACCACAATGCTATTGGGGCATGTCGCGCACTGCAGGTACTGGAGACACTCCTCCCCAACAATTGACTGCGGCGCGACCCCCGAAGACGGATCAGAGCACTGCAATCCCGTCACAGTTTCGTAGCGACGCACAGTTGGACGCCTGGCCTCTTCCAGAACCTTGCCAATGAACGTCGCAACTCTTCTTCGAGCTTGTGACGAGGGAGCATGCTGACTCAGGTACCGCTGCGTTGTCCTAGGATGGCTGTGCTGCATCTTCCTCTGTATGGACTCAATTCCAACGCCGGATGTACTCAGAGCTTCTGCGCCAGACGCGCGAATGTCGACGAAGTTGAAGTCCGGAAGATCATGCTCCTTGATGAATTCGGCCAGCGCGTTGTGCCAACCTTGGACATTAGGAGTCCTCGCCCCCGCCCCGAAAGGACTGATGAACAAGCGCGCTGAAAAATCACCAGCAATCGGGCGTAAGACGCGAGTTTTTTGAGTGATATCGTCTACCAAAGCAGGAACTGAGTAACGGCCATCTGCACTTACGTCTAGCACCTGCTGCCGCCCGGCCCTGTACTTGTCCCATATGACGCGTCTTTTCAACGGGTCAACCGGATGCGCTTCAACACAGTCCACAGAGATCTCCATTGCCGACTGAGGATTAGCGAGTGTCTGGCACATCAGACAAATGAGATATGGGATTAGATCACGTGCGTCCAGGACGACGTAGCGACGAACCTCCCTGTACCGGCAGCTGTGCTGAATCAAGCCACTCCTTGTCAGCTGGTGCTTTGCTAGCACTCCTCGCTGCAACCCCTTCTGGATGCCAATCAATGTGGCGACGTCACGGCCGGAGAGCTCCTCACATTCACCAGTTCTGATCGCGGTCTCGCCAACCTCTAATCGTCGACGCACACCATCAATGCCTTTCTTACTTGCTGACAAAATCATAGATAGGTCGCTGACAGACAATCTGATACTGCGCACAGACTTCGCCTCTCGCGTCAATCCGCAAGGACCAGAATCAACATTCATCCACAAAATTGTGTTCGCTGCGTCGTTCAGCGACAGCCATCTGTAGATCGCTGCAATGAAGTTGTAGTGAGAGATCGCAGTTGACTGCCGAACATTCCTATCCATAGAACAGAGGAAGTCCTTAATGACTGATTGGCGCTTCATTGCCGCATCAGGATCATGCTGAGTTGCCAAGTATCTGCAGTACTTTCTTACCGAGGCCCAAGCTTGCCTTCTGCTTACGGATCTGTAGGTCGCCGTCAATGCTTGGAATGACCTTGCTAGGTGCGAGGCGACGGCAGGACTGAGACCCAACAAACGAAAATCGTATGAATCCACGTCCCGTCCCGGAATGTCGCTCACAAACCTGATCACTAGGCTCTCATTCTTCATTCAAGACTCTCCTGCACTTCGATCAGCGCTCGCAGCACTCCGAGGTCCATCGCTCTAACGGTATCCAGGTACAGCTCTGTTGTCGCAGGACTGGAATGACCAAGAATGTGCTGCAGAACTTTGGTCGGGTTTATCCCGACACCACTAGCTGCACAACGCTCGAGGGCAGCGTTCATGTGAGCGGCGAAGGTATGACGTGTACAGTGAGGTGACGCGCGTATTCCCGCCAGCGTTGCGGCACGTCGAAATGCGCTGTAGTACGAGCTGGAAGTAGCAGGCATTCCCTTTTCATTGATGAAGATGTGATCGGTTTCTATGCGCGTCCTCGACAGAAGCCTCGACCTAACCGTTTCAATGTAGTCCCAAGTCACACTCATTAGAGCTCTTGTAACAGGAACATCTAGCGGCTTACCTCCCTTTACCGTCAGCCTGACATAGGCAATTTCGTCGACTTCTTCGGGGAGTTGCGCGATAGTTAAATTTGCAACGTTGGTCCGCCTAAGACCCGTGGCTACGCACCACTTGAACATCAGCGAGTAGGGAAGCTTCAGTCCAGCAGAGATGCTCTGAGCATCTTGCGCAGAGAGCGCCTTCGGAACTTTTTTGTAGGCTTTGGCGGCTGCCACTTTCGATGCCGCATGCAGAAACCTATCAATCGGATATCGGTCCATCTCTTCCGAAGGATGATGGAGGCGCCATCTGGTCCAATCGACCAGGAAGGCATAGAAGTCCCTGACAATTGCAGTTCTTAGATTGACTGTAGAGTTTGAGGCAGGATGCCCTCGCTCGATACCCTGCGCCATGGACCTCCTGAAATCACTCAGCGCCACTGGAGGTGGCCTGGTCCAGTCCATACCCCGAGTGTCAAGGTGCTGTAACCAGTCCTTCAATCCTTCGGCATAGGTCTGGAGCGTTCTCCGACGATCCCGAGCACTATCTATCCGGTACTTCTCCAAGAGATAGCAAAAGCAGGCCCAATTTAGCTTCCCCTCACCATCGATGAGCAATGGAAAGCCTTCAGGAAGCCTGCTTGCTATGTTGGCCCCCAGTTGGGTATCCGCAGGAAGATACTGACTGAACAGGCTGGGATCACGCACCTTCACTATCAGCAGAAGCATAGGATGATCTCCCGAGTGGAGTCCCTCGGATACAGTGTAGCCGCGTGACATGACACAGGATGACCTAATTCCAGAGTGGAACCGCAGCGCGCTGGAAACCCTGCGCGAGCCACTGGAGTCCGGCCACATCCGCATCGCCCGCGCGGCGCGCAGCGTGCAGTACCCCGCGCGGTTCCAACTGGTGGCTGCGATGAATCCCTGCCCGTGCGGCTGGGCCGGTGACCGCAGCAACCGTTGCCTGTGCAGCGACGAGCGGATCAACCGCTACCGTGCGCGGGTGTCCGGTCCGTTGCTGGACCGCATCGATCTGCATATCGGCGTAACGCGAATGGACGCGGTGGAGCTGCGGGAGAGCACGCCACTGGGTGAACCCAGTGCTGCGGTACGTGCACGGGTGGAAGCCGCCCATGCCCGGCAGCAGGCACGTGGCGGGCTCAATGCACATCTGCCGCCGGCGGCGCTGCGGGCGTGCACGAAGCTGAGCGAGGCCGATCAGGATCTGTTGGAGCAGGCCATCGAGCGCCTGCAGCTTTCCGCACGGGCGATGCACCGGATTCTGCGGGTGGCGCGCACGATTGCGGATCTGGCGGGTTGCGAGGGTATCCAGACCGCGCATCTGGCTGAGGCGATTGGCTATCGGCAGTTGGATCGGGGAAATGCATGAGCCTGATTGCCGGGAGCCCTCGTCCGCACGGGAGCAGCAACAATCAAAAAAATACCCCGGCCGCGTGCCCAGAAGGACAGAGACGGTACCGGGGTGTACCTGACCACCGTACCCCACACGGCGGCACACTGCAATCGGCATCAGTGGAGGCGTCCAGGCAGCGATGAGCCATGACAGATTCGAAGAAGCCCTTTCCCTGGAGCGCTTTGGCCGCTACCTGGATTGGGCGGGGGGCGACCGTAGCCGAGCCATCGCCCTGTATGGATGCAATACCCACTTGTCTGAAAGCCTCTACGCACCACTGCAGACGTTGGAAGTGGCACTGCGAAACCGCATCCACACCGTTCTGACCCAGGCCAAGGGCGAGGCGTGGTACGGCCGAGGCGCTGGCGCCCTGAAGGTTGCTCATCAACTCGAGCAGGTCGCCAAAGCCGTCAACGAATTGGTCAGAGCGGGAAAGACGGTAACAGCAGGCGGTGTGGTCGCCAGTCTCACCTTCAGTTTCTGGACAACAATGTTCAACAAGGACTACGAGGCCCTTTGGCAGCAGATCCTTCACCGGATTGCGGACCCCAGTGCGCCCAGGGGACTGAAGAGGAGGAGCTTTTCGGGACCGCTGACTCGCATACGCGTGCTACGCAACCGCATCGCCCATCACGAACCGATCCTCGGCTGGAACCTGCGCGGGCACCACGATGAGATTCTGACGCTGATCGAATGGCTATCGCCGCCCGCCGCGACATGGTGTCGTGAGAACAACCGCTTTCCTCAGGCATACCCGGAAGACGGAATCACCTTGGTATGTTCGCCCGAGTCGAATAGACGCTGACTGCGCGTGTCCTCCTGCGGCCGGGTGCGAAGAGCGGTCGACTAACAGTCGACCCCACCAAGGGCAGGCATCAGGCTGCCGAATGCAACCGTCCCCGCTTCGCCAGCGACGCCACCCGACGGCTGACCAGCGCGTGCAGCTCCGCCAGTTCCGACGCGCGGTCAGCCGTCATGTTCCCGCCAAACAGCACCCGTGACAACGCCGCCTCGTCGCTGTCGTCCGGGTGCTGCCACCGGTCCCGGTACACCTTCTGGCACACCAGCCAGGCCTGCCGCAGCCCCCCACCGGGCAACGGACGGACCACGCGCTCGTAGACGTGCCAGAACTGGTACTCGGCCTGCAGGTCGATCACAGGCGTCACGGACGGCGCCTGCCGGGGCCGTCCCGGGCTTTGGATGTCGAACAACGGTGATCGCGGGTTGTACTGAGCCATGCCGACAGGATGACCCAGCAACATTGTGGGAACCTTGCGTCGCCGCCAGAAAATCCCTGTTGATTGCGCAAGGCGTGCCTCTGGCAGGGGTCAGCTATCCACGCATGTCGTGGATCTACTCAGAAGGTCATCGAAGTACTCAACATCAGCTGCCGTGGCGCGCTGCGCTGCAGGGTCTGGTAATCCCCAGAGAACGACGAGCCGGCAATGGTGGCGGTGCCGATGTTGTGGCGGTTGAACAGGTTGCTCACGTCCAGCCGCAGTTCCAGCCCTGGCACTACGCTGTCCGCACCAAACCGATACGCGGCATAGGTGTTGACCTGCCAGAAGGTCGGCACGCGGATGTCATTCTCGTAGGTGAAGGGCTGGCGCAGGTAGGAGGTGCTGGTGGCACCAAAGCGCCAATCACCGAAGCGCGCCGAAAGATCGCTCACCAGCGAAATCTGCGGGTAGCCCGGCTGGGCATTGCCCTTGATCGGGTACACGGTGTCGCCCACGACGAAATCACTGTCGTAGTACGAACGGGCCACGGCCACGCCCTGGTAGAACTGCAGGTGGTCGGTCAGGTCGGCGGTGATGCCAAGGTCTGCGCCGATCACATGCATCTTCGGCATCAGCCGAACCGTGTTGATCTGCGCGAACTGGGTACCGATGGCTGCTGATAGCAGGCGGTTGCGGATGTCGTTGTAGAACACGTCGCCGGTGATCGTCAGCCGGTCGAAGCGGTGTGATGCGCCCACGGTGAGGTTCCAGTTCTTCTCCGGGCGCAGCGTGCCGGCCACGCGGTCGAACTCTTCCTGGTCGGTGATGGTCCATGCCGAGGCGGTGTAGCCGATGTTGCCGCGCTGGGCCACACGGTAGCCGTTCATGGTGTTGGCCAGGTCAATGAAGGCATCGGTGGATTCGGTCGGGCTCCAGAACAGCGAGACGTGCGGCAGGAAGTTGCTCTTCGCGCGCAGCGTGCCGTTCACCGGCCGGTCCTTGGCATCACCCAGGCCACCACCGCGGGTGCGGAAGTCCACGGCCTTGAAGCCGACACCCAGCTTCAGCGTGTCGTTCAGCACGATGTCGTCCTGCAGGTAGAACTGGCGCGAGCGGGTCACCCAGCTCGATGCGTTGTCGGTCTTGAACGCGGGGCCGTACACGTCGAACGGGCCGGTGGCCTTCAGCGGCGGGCCCTCGCCCAGCAGTGGCTGCTGGTACCACTCGGTCTTGGCCGCGGCCTTGCTCTTCTCCTGCCAGAAACCGGCAGTGAAGGTGTGCGCGCCGGTCTCGAACTGCAGGTTGACCATGCCGCCCAGGCGGTTGAGGCGCGGCGTCTGTACCTGTTCGGAGAACGGTGCGCCGTTGGGCGACGGTACGGTCGGGTCGGTCAGCGTGGCCTGGGTGTGGCTGTTGGCGTTGTACAGCTGCACGTTGCCACTCAGCGCCGGGGTGATCTGGAAGCGATGGTTGATCGATGACACGCGGTCGCGGGTGGTCTGGCCGGTGTCGTACGGAATCAGTTCGGACAGCTCACCGCAGGTGTAGGCGCCGCAGGATTTGTCCGCGTTTTCCGGCGAGGCCACGTACCACGCCCACGCATAATCGGGATAGAAGATGTCGGCCTTCCAGCCCAGCTTGCGGATCATGTCGAAGGAGATGTTGTTGTAGCCCCAGACCTTGGCCTTGCTGTCGGACAGGAACACGGTGACATCGCCCCAGGCGACGTCCTGCTGCAGCTTCAGGTCGCCGCGCAGGAAGTTCTGCGTGCCCTCGCCCTGGTACTTGTCGGCGGACACGCGCTGCAGGTCGACCAGCACTTTCGGGCCATGCTCACCGAGCTGGCCGCTCTGCCCGGACACGGTGGTGACCAGCGTGTTGTTGCTGCCCACGCCCTGCTTCACGCGCAGGCTGGGCGTGTCCTGCAGGTCGCGCAGGCGGTATTCCAGGCTGCCGCCGTTGACGCTGCCGGAGAACACGCTGACCGGCGCACCACCGGGGCTGACTGTGATCGCGCCGATGCCATCGGGCACGCCCACGTTCACCACGCTGGTGCCGGTAAGCGAGAGGAAGCCGTTGTCGTTCAGCGGCACGCCTTCGAAGGTGATGCCCATTTCGTTCATGCGGAAGCCGCGCACGAACAGGCTGGTGGCGGAGATATCCAGGCCCAGCCCGTCGGTGGCGGTGTAGCTGGCGCCCGGTACCTGCTTCAGCATGGCCAGGCCGTTGTTGCCGGTGACCATCGCGTCGAGGTCTTCGGCCTTGATGATGTAGCGGTTGGGGCCGATCACCTGGGTCGGTGCCACGGCCGCACCGCGCGGTGTGGCGATGACCTGCAGGGCGTTGAGCGTAGTGGGCGTGTCGTGCGCGGCATCGTGCGTTTCTGCGGCGTACGCAGGTGCGGTGATGGCCGCGATGATGGCCAGGGCGAGGCGTGTCGTGGGTGGGGTGTTCATGGGCAGATCCAGGATGCAGGGAGAGAGCGGCGCAGGCGCACGCCCAGCGCGTTGCAGCACCGGTGTCGGCGCCCTGGCTGGCGATGCGATTGCGTTGGGGGTGACGGCGCAGTGCGCGCCGGTCAGTGGCAGAGGAGGACGATCCTCTGCCTCAGAATTCGATGGCGTGATTTCGACGTGCGAAATTCTTGCATCGCGCTGCCGCATCCGCCATTGCGCGGTGGTACAGCGCGAATGGCGATAGGGATGGGTGGGTTATACGTGGGTATAGCCCCGGCGTGGTCGGGGCCGACCTTGGTCGGCGCTTGCCGTCTGCGTGTGCCAACCAAGGTTGGCACCTACCGGGGCGGATGAGGTTGGCAGCTACCTGGACAGCTGACCGCGCGGTTACTGCAGGACGAAGCGCTCGATCGCCCGCGCCACACCTTCATCGGCGTTGCTGGTGGTTTCAAACCGCGCCACCGCCTTCACAGCATCAATGGCATTGCCCATCGCCACGCTGGTACCGGCGTACTGCAGCATGGTCAGGTCGTTTTCCTGGTCACCGATGGCCATCACGTTGGCGCGATCGATGCCCAGGTGCTCGGCCAGCTTCTGCAGGCTCGGGCCCTTGCCGGCGCGGCGGTCGAACACTTCCAGGAAGAACGGCGCGCTCTTCAGCACCGCGAAGCGCTCGGTCAGTTCGCTGGGCAGGCGCGCGATGGCGGCATCCAGCACGTCGGGCGCGTCGATCATCATCAGCTTGATGAAGGACATCGACGGGTCCATGTCTTCCACGCGGCGGTAGGACAGCGGCATCCGCGAAAGATGCGAGTCGGCCACGGTGTAATAGCTGATGTCCTGGTTGGGCGTGTACATGCGCTGGCTGTCCAGCGCCTGGAAGTGCACGCCCACTTCGCGGGCCACCTGCTCGCAGAACAGGAAGTCGTCGAAGCTGAGCGGATACTCGACCACGGTTTCGCGCGTGCCGATGCGTTGCACCAGGCCGCCATTGCAGGCGATGCAGTAGTCGTCGTCGCCGGTGATGCCCAGCTCGTGCAGGAACGGTGCCAGGCCGGGAACCGGGCGGCCACTGGTCAGCACGATGTGCACCCCCAGCGCGCGCGCCTGCGCGATGGCCTGCTTGGCCCGGGCGGTGAGCGTGTGGCTGGGGTCCAGCAGGGTGCCATCCATGTCGATGGCGACCAGTTCGATGGTCGATTGCCTGCGGCCCATGTCCATTGCGTTCAACTCGTGCGGGGCACGCCAGTTTACCCCCTCATGCCCGGTTCACCTCTTTGCCCACGTTGGCCGGGATACTGCGGGAGCCTGTGCGTCCCCCACCGCAGGACGGCCCGCTGACCGCCCTTCCCTGGAGAACCTTGCGACGCATGACCTACCGTGCCCCCGAAACCAACGACAGTGCGCCTCTGGCCCAGCAGATCGAGCAGATGATCGACGAGCTGCCCGGCGAGCAGGTCAGCGTCGGCACCCTGCTCAGTGCGCTGGGCGATGAAGGCCTGCTGCTGATCGTGATCCTGCTCTCGGCCATCTTCATCATTCCGGTGTCGATTCCGGGGCTGAGCACCGTGTTCGGCGCCTCGATCCTGCTGATCGGCCTGAGCCGGGTGCGCAACCGCCCGCTGTGGGTGCCGCAGAAGCTGGCGCGCCGCGAGATCGCCACCGACAAGCTGAAGGCCAACCTGGGCCGTGCGCTGAAGTGGGTGCACCGCATGGAGCGGCTGTCGCGGCCGATGCGGCTGGCGGTGATGGTGCGCTCGAAGAAGATGATGCGCCTGAACAACCTGATGCTGGTGTTCGCGACCCTGCTGCTGATGGCGCCCGCCGGACCGATTCCTTTCAGCAACACGCTGCCGGCGCTGGCGCTGATGGCCTTTGCAATCGGCTTCATCCAGCGCGATGGCGCGGCGGTGGCGGCCGGTTACGGCTTCGTGGTGGCCACGGTGGTGTATTTCGGCGTGCTGCTGGGCGGCGTCGGGTTTGCTGCCGAGTCGGTGTTCAGCGGGTTCCGCAGCAGTACTGCGGAACTGTAGAGCCGAGCCCATGCTCGGCTTACGCGCGCACCGCGCGGGTTTCCGTGCACCGAACGAAGAGCAGCCGAGCATAGGCTCGGCTCTACAGAACTACTTGGCCGACACCCGCCACACCACGTCGCCCACGTCGTCGGCGACCAGCAGCGCGCCCTCTGCATCCATGGCCATCCCCACCGGCGCACCCATCAGCGTCTTCTCGTCCTTCGAGGCGAAGCCGCTGACCACGGTCTGTGGCCGCCCGGTCGGCTTGCCGTCCTTGAACGGTACGTAGACCACTTCGTAGCCACTTAGTGGCGAACGGTCCCAGCTGCCGTGTTCGCCGATGAAGGCACCGCCGTGGTACTGCGCCGGCAGTGCCTGGCCGGTGTAGAACAGCAGGCCCAGCGGCGCCACGTGCGAGCCGATGGCGTAGTCCGGCACGATCGCCTTGGCCACCAGGTCCGGCCGCTGCGGCTGCACGCGCTCGTCCACGTGCTGGCCGTAGTAACTGTAGGGCCAACCGTAGAAACCATCTTCTTTCACCGAGGTCAGGTAATCCGGCACCAGGTCGGCACCGATCTCATCGCGTTCGTTCGCAACAGCCCACAACTTTCCGGTGCTCGGCTCCCAATCCAGGCCGGTCGGGTTGCGGATGCCCGAGGCGAAGATGCGGCTGCCACGGGTGGCCACGTCCACTTCCAGCACCACCGCGCGGCGGTATTCGACGGCCAGGCCATTCTCGGTGATGTTGCTGTTGGAACCCACGCCCACGTACAGCTTGCGGCCATCGCGGCTGGCCAGCAGTTCCTTGGTCCAGTGGTGGTTGATGGTGCTGGGCAGGTCGGTGAACTCGCGGCCCTTGTCGGACATGCGGGTTTCGCCGGGCACGTAGTGGTACTGCATGATGTTGCCGGTGTTGGCCACGTACAGCGTGTCACCGATCAACTGGATGCCGAACGGCGAGTGCAGGCCCTCAATGTAGACGTGCTGGGTCCAGGTGTTCGTTCCCGGCGTGCGGCGCAGCAGGGTAACCCGGTTGCCGCCCTTGCCGGCCTTGCCCGAGCGCGCCTTCACCTTGCCGGCAATCCACTGCTTGGGCGTGGTGACCGGTTCTTCGCCGGGGCCGTTGCCTTCCACCACCAGCACATCGCCGTTGGGCAGGGTCAACAGCCGCCGCGGATGCAGCAGGTTGGCGGCGATGCGCTCGATCTTCAGGCCCTCTGCCACCGTGGGTGACTGGCCGTCGGCCCAGCCGACGCCCTTGGGCACCTGCATCGGCGGCATCAGGAAGTTCTTCGGTGCCGGCAACGGCGGCTGTGCGCCGGACTGGTCAGCGGGGTGGTATTCGGCCTTGCCCGCGCACGCCGACAGGGTGACGGCCAGTGCCAGCGCGGCCACGGTGGGCAGGATGTGCTTAACCATGACGACCTCCCTGCAGCACCGGCGGCTGCAGTGACAGCAGGATCAGGCCCAGTGCGATCAGGGCCACGGTCAGCGCCGACAGGATCGTGCCTGGCACCGCAACGGCATAGGCGTCGCGGCTGTGCACGAAGGCGTTCCAGATGGCCAGCACCACTGCGACCAGGTTGAGGAAGAAGTCGATGCGGTCGATGCGGGTGGCGGTACCGCTGCGGCGCCAGACCGCGAACAGGTTGATCAGGCGCGGAATGATGGCGATCAGCAGGCCGAAGGTGATCAGCCAGGCAGCGGCCTTGCCCCACATCACCTCGGCGCTGTTGAGATAGATCGCGTCGAAGATCAATGCACCGACGAAGAAGCCGAAGGGTATCGGGTTCAACAGGCTGAACAGCGTGGTGCCGAGGCCGCGGTGGGCTTGGGCGAGCGGATTGACCATCATCGTGCTCCGACGCGGAAGGGTGCACGGGCTGTAGTAGCACAGCCGCGTGTGAAGCCACGCGATGACACCTGGTAGATCCACGCCCTGCGTGGATACAGGTGCCAATCAGGATTGGCGTCCGCCAGATGCGGGGCACGGCAGTCGTCATTACCCCGCGGCATAAGCGTTTGTGACGCAATCGGCACATCTGCAGATTGGGTGTGTGAAGAGGTAGGGGGTTGTTCGTTGTGTCGCGTTTGGCTCGTTGCGATGGGGCAGATCCGCCCCGCCGTCCTGCCATGCCGATTCACAACAGAAGGATTCGTGTATGAAGCGACACACGCAACGCTCCGCGCCACCGTGCTCCGCGCGCCTGGCCCTTGCCACTGCCCTGGTGCTGGGCAGCCTGGCCGTCACCGCCCAGGCCCAGCAGGCCGATCCGCTGGCCGGGCGTCAGTGGCATCTGCTCAACACCGGGCAGGCTGTACTGGGCGATACCCTGCCGGTGGCCGGCAACGATCTCAACGTGGATGGCCTGTTCCGCAATGGCATCCGTGGCCAGGGCGTCACCATCGCCATCGTCGATGACGGCCTGCAGATCGCCCACCCGGACCTGGCTGCCAACGTCGCGGCGGTCGCGGGCAAGAATTTCGCCAACCAGAGCAACAACCCTTCACCGTCCAATCCTGACCGCGACAATCACGGCACCATGGTCGGCGGCATCGCCGGTGCGGTGGGCTCCAACAACCTGGGCGTGCGCGGCGTGGCCTCGGCGGCCACACTCAAGGGCTTCAATTTCCTGGCATCCAATGCCCAGGGCAATTCGAATTCCAACATCGAGTACTCGTGGTGGGATGGCGCCGAAGTGGCCGACGTGGGGGTCTTCAACAACAGCTGGGGCTCCAGCCCGGGCAACCCCAACCTGCCGTTGGCCTACAGCCAGAACGACATCACCGCCTATGAGCAGGCCATGTCCGGCACCCGTGGCGGGCGCGGTGGCATCTACGTGAAAGCCGCCGGCAACAACCACAACAACGGCGCACGCTCGGATGGCACCGACATCTGCTCGGCAGACACCAAGAACCGCAACACGGGCTGCATTCCGGCCGGCCGCGATCCGCGCAACAACCTGTTCAACGTGATCACTGTTGCCGCCGTGCGCGCCGATGGCGTGCGCTCCTCGTACTCGTCCACCGGCTCGGCGCTGTGGGTGTCCGGCTTCGGTGGCGAGAACGGCTGGCAGCGGCAGGTCGTGCCGGGGCAGCTGGCGATCCGCTACGATCCGGCCATCCTCACCACCGACGTCACCGGCTGCGCGCAGGGCAGCAACAAGAATACGAGCCTGCGCAACACATTGGACGGCGACCAGTCCGCCATCGACAGCACCTGCAACTACACCGGCAAGATGAACGGTACCTCGGCGGCCACGCCGATGGTGTCGGGCGTGGCGGCACTGCTGCTGGAAACCAATCCAAACCTGTCCTACCGCGATGTGAAGTACATCCTGGCCACCACCGCCACCCGCAATGACCCGAACCGGGCGGCGGTCACGCACTCCGATGGCCGCGTGCTGGTGCCGGGTTGGACGGTGAATGCCGCCGGCCGCGCCTACAGCAACTGGTACGGCTTCGGCGTGGTCAACGCCGCCCGTGCAGTAGAGGTCGCCGAGAACTTCCAGTCGCTGGGTGCATTGGTGGACAGCGGCTGGCGCAACACGACGCGCACCGTAGCCATCGGCAATACCTCGGCCGCTGCTGCTCGCCTGACCTTCCAGCTGGCCAATGGCGCGCGCAACATCGAAAGCGTGCAGCTCGGCTTCCGGGTCAATCACAGCAACACCCGCCAGCTGCAGTTCGTGCTGGTCTCGCCCAGTGGCACGCGCAGCGTGGTGCAGCCGGCATTCACCGCGATCGGCTCTGGCCTCAATGGTGTCCAGCGCAACTTCACCAACTGGGACCTGCTGTCCAGCAATGCCTTCCTGGATGAGAACGCCACGGGCACCTGGACGCTGGAAGTCACCGACCTGGGGCAGGCCGCGAACGCTGCATCGCGTGGCAACCTCGAATTCTTCAAGATCCGCGTTCTGGGGCACTGATGATGAAGACGACCATTCTGTTGAGCACCCTCGCCCTCGCGGCGATGACCACCACCGCCTGGGCACAGAGTTCGGGCCAGACACCTCCGGCGAAGACCTTGTCGACCGTAGACACGCAGCAGTTGAAGGCGGAGGCCACCGGCCGTTCGTTCAATGTGGGCGGCGCGCGCTTCCAGCTGGCGCCGTCGGCAACCGTGCAGCCGGCCAGCGGCGGCCAGTTCCGGATCACGACCGGGGCTGATGCCAGCGCGGCGGCCGTCGGTACCCGCAGCAAGCGGTCCACCGATGCGTCTACCGGTGTGGTCGCACGTGCGGATGCCGGCGCCAGCAAGTTTGCGGCCGCTGTCTCCAACGATGGCGCGCCGGTAGTGGCGACCTCGCGGGTCAAGGTGTTCTTCACCGATGCGGCCTCGGCCCAGCGTGCGGCCACCGCCACCGGCGGCACCGTGGTGAAGGTATCCAAGGCCTCGGGCCGCGCGATTGTGGAGTACCCGTCGGTGAACGCGGCGCTGGATGCGACCACCAAGCTGCTGTCGACCGCCGGCATCAAGGCGGCCGAGCCGGACGTGGTGCAGTGGGAAGAAACCAAGTAAGGCGTTGAGTGGTGCCCCCGGCCGGTTGGCTCTCCTGGCCGGCCGGGGGATGGGTGTGGGGGGATGTGCCGACCAACGGTCGGCACCCACCAACAGCAGATCCAGACGTGCCAACCAAGGTTGGCACCCACCAGCGTCAGCGGGCGGCGAGTGTGTCGCTGTGTTTGCGGCTGCAGCTGGCCAGTGCGTCGTTGCCGGCGGCTGGATGAGCGGGCTCCAGCAGCAGGCGCTGCACGTCGGAGAACAGCTTGTCCACCGGCATGCCATAGGGCGCGAACAGGCGCAGGCGGCCCTGGCGGTCGAACACGTAGCCGCCCGCGATGTGGCTCATGGTGTAGGTCTCCGGCACCTGGCCGGGTTCCTTCTCGTAGAACGCCTTGAAGTCGCTGGCCATCGCGGCCAACTGCGCTTCGTTGCCAACCAGTGCGATCGCCTTGGGGTCGAAGGCTTCCACATAGGTGCGCGCCACCTCCGGCGTATCACGCGCCGGGTCGACGCTGACGAACACCACCTGCAGCTGGTCGGCATCCTTGCCCATCAGGTGCTTGACCTGGCTCAGCTCGACCATGGTGGTTGGGCACACATCCGGGCAGCTGGTGAAACCGAAGAACAGATAGGTCACCTGCCCCTGCAGGTCCTTCGGGCCACGCACGGTTCCGTGGCTGTCGGGCATCGACCACTGCTGGCCAAGTTCTTCGCAGGCGATGTCCTTGGAGTAGAAGTCCATGCGCGACTGCGCACTGCAGCCAGCCAGCAGGCCGATGGCCAGGCCTGCCAGCAGCGGCAGGCGGAAACGGGGAGAGAACAACGAACGGACAACAGCAGCAGGACGCTTCACGGGTACCACCAACGCAGATGCGGGCGGGGTCTCGGTCAGGCCTGCCCTTGGGGGAAAAGAGGGCTGAGGTGCCGGGGTGATCGCGCGATCCGTGCCGATCACCCCGGCCACGGTCAGTTGATCATCATGTGGTAGTGCATGCTCCAGATGATCCATACCGACAGCGCGACGATGATGAACAGGATCACCAGGGTGAACACGAAGCTGGCCAGGTTCCAGCCACCTTCGGACTTGCGGTCCATGTGCAGGAAATAGACCAGCTGCACCAGGATCTGCGCCACCGCGAAGCCGACCAGCAGGAACAGCGTGAGCGGACGCGACAGCACCGGGTTCATCACCAGCGCGAACGGCACCACGGTCAGCAGCGCGCACAGCACGAAGCCGATCAGGTAGGACTTGGTGGAGCCGAGCGCATTGCCGGCGCGCGAGGTTTCGACGTGGGCCATGTCAGAAGGCTCCGATCAGGTAGACGAAGGTGAAGACGCAGATCCACACCAGGTCCAGGAAGTGCCAGAACAGGCTCAGGCACGACACGCGGGTGATGTTGGTCGGGGTCAGGCCACGGCGGTAGACCTGGTGCATGACCACCGCCATCCAGATCAGGCCGCTGGCCACGTGCAGGCCGTGGGTGGCGACCAGCGCGAAGAACGCCGACAGGTAGGCACTGGTGCTGGGGCCTGCGCCTTCGTGGATCAGGTGCGAGAACTCATAGATCTCCATGCCGATGAACGAGGCACCGAGCACGAAGGTCACGCCCAGCCAGCGCAGCACCGCCGAGGTGTCGTGGCGGTGCATCGCCAGTACGGCCTGGCCGTAGGTGATGCTGGAGACCAGCAGCAGGAAGGTCTCGGCCATCACGAACGGCAGCGAGAACAGCTCCTTGCCGGTGGGGCCGCCGGCGTAGGCGGTGCTGAGCACCGCGTACGAGGCGAACAGCGAACCGAACAGCACCAGGTCGGACATGAGGTAGACCCACATGCCGAACACCTTCATGCCGCCCTGTTCGTGGCCGTGGTCGTGTTCGTGGTGGTCCTCGTGCGCCTGCGTGTCGCTGGCCAGCTCCGGGCGGGTCAACAGGTTCATGCGCGTACCTCCTTCAGCTTGGCAAGGTTGGCCGCTTCAGTGCGCGCCACCTCTTCGGAACTGACGTAGTAGTCCACGTCCTCGTCGTAGGACCGCACGATCAGGGTGACGATCATCGCGATGAAGCTGGCCGCGGCCATCCACCAGATGTGCCAGACCAGGGCGAAGCACAGCACCAGGATCCAGATGTTGAGGATCAGCGGCACGCCGGTGTTCTTCGGCATGTGGATCGGTGCGTACTTCTTCGGCGGCGGCGGCAGGCCGCGCTTCTTCGCTTCGTGGAAGGCGTCCAGCTCATCGGCCTTGGGCACCACCGCGAAGTTGTAGAACGGTGGCGGCGACGGCGTGGCCCATTCCAGCGTGCGCGCATTCCACGGGTCGCCGGTCAGGTCCAGGTTGCGCTTGCGGTCGCGAACGCTCACGTAGATCTGCACCAGCATCAGGATGATGCCCGCGAACACGAACAGCGCGCCGATGAAGGCGGCGATCAGGTACGGCGTCCACGCCGGGTTGTCGTACTGGTTCATGCGACGGGTCATGCCCATGAAGCCCAGCATGTACAGCGGCATGAAGGCCAGGTAGAAGCCGATCACCCAGCAGGCGAACGACCACTTGCCCAGGCGCTCGTTGAGGGTGAAGCCGAACACCTTCGGGAACCAGTAGGCGAAGCCGGCCAGGTAGCCGAACAGCGCGCCGCCGATGATGGTGTTGTGGAAGTGCGCGACCAGGAACAGGCTGTTGTGCAGCAGGAAGTCCGCGCCCGGGATAGCCAGCAGCACGCCGGTCATGCCACCGATGGTGAAGGTGACCAGGAAGGCGATGGTCCACAGCATCGGCACGCTGAACTCGACGCGGCCGCCATACATGGTGAACAGCCAGGTGAAGATCTTCACGCCGGTGGGAATGGCGATGATCATCGTCATGATGCCGAAGAAGGCATTGACGCTGGCACCGGAACCCATGGTGAAGAAGTGGTGCAGCCAGACGATGAACGACAGGATGCCGATCGCCAGCGTGGCGCCGACCATCGACTTGTAGCCGAACAGCTTCTTGCGCGCGAACGTGGCCGTAACTTCGGAGAAGATGCCGAACGCCGGCAGCACCAGGATGTACACCTCCGGATGGCCCCAGGCCCACACCAGGTTCACGTACATCATCGGGTTGCCACCCAACGTGTTGGTGTAGAAGTTGAAGTCCAGGTAGCGGTCCAGGGTGAGCGCGCCCAGCGCCACGGTCAGGATCGGGAAGGCGGCGATGATGATCACGCTGGTGACCAGCACGGTCCAGGTGAACACCGGCATCTTCATCAACGTCATGCCCGGCGCACGCATGCGCAGGATGGTGATGAACAGGTTGACGCCGGTCAGCAACGTACCGATGCCGGACGCCTGCAAGGCCCAGATGTAGTAGTCGACACCCACGCCTGGACTGAACTCGATGCCCGACAGCGGCGGATAGGCGACCCAGCCGGTCATGGCGAATTCGCCGACGCCCAGCGAGATCATCATCAGCGCTGCGCCGACCACGAAGATCCAGAAGCTGAAGGCGTTGAGGAACGGGAACGCCATGTCGCGCGCGCCGATCTGCAGCGGCACGATGATGTTCATCAGGCCGACCACGAACGGGGTGGCCACGAAGAAGATCATGATCACGCCGTGTGCGGTGAAGATCTGGTCGTAGTGCTCGGGCGGCAGGAAACCATCACTGCCTGGTCCGGCCGCGGCCAGCTGCGCGCGCATCATCAGCGCATCGGCGAAGCCGCGCACCAGCATGACCAGCGCCACCACCACGTACATGATGCCGATCTTCTTGTGGTCCACGGTGGTGAACCAGTCACGCCACAGCGGGCCCCACAGCTTGAAGTACGTCACCGCGCCGAGCAGCGCGAGGCCACCCAGCACCATGGCCGCCAATGTGACCACGACGATCGGCTCGTGCAGCGGCACGGCCTCCCACGTCAATTTACCCAACATGTTCGTTACTCCTGGGAAACCTGGGCACCGCCGGCAGCGCCCGCCGGGGTAGCAGCTGCGGTGTTCTCACCGACGCCGATGAACTGATCGATGACCTTCTTGAACAGCAGCGGTTCAACACTGGAGAAGTGCTGCACCGGTGCGTTCTTCGACGGCGCGGCCAGCGCCTTGAACTGCGTGAAGCTGAGCGCGTCGGGCGCGCTGCGCACTTCGGCCACCCAGCGCTCGAAGTCTTCGTTGCTGCTGGCAGTGGCGATGAACTTCATGTTCGAGAAGCCATGCCCGCTGTAGTTGCCGGACATGCCACGGAACTGGCCGGGCTCGTTGGCGATCAGGTGCAGCTGCGTGCGCATGCCGGCCATCGCGTAGATCTGCCCACCCAGCTGCGGGATGAAGAAGGTATTCATCGTCGAGTTGGAGGTGATGTTGAATGCCAGCGGGCGGTTGGCCGGGAAGTTGAGCTGGTTGACCGTGGCGATGCCCAGGTCCGGGTAGACGAACACCCATTTCCAGTCGGTGGCGATCACGTCCACGTGCAGCGGCTCACCGGCCACGTCAAGCGGCTTGTAGGGGTCCAGCTCGTGGGTCGACTTCCACACGATCACCGCCAGCACCGCGATGATGATCAGCGGCACGCCCCAGACCACGATCTCCACCTTGGTGGAGTGCGACCAGTCAGGCATGTATTTCGCTTTGGTGTTGCCGGCGCGGTAGCGCCACGCGAACACGAAGGTCAGCACGATGGCCGGTATCACCACGATCAGCATCAGGCCGATGCAGATCAGGATCAGGTCGCGCTGGGCGAGCCCGACCATGCCCTTCGAATCCAGCAGCACCCAGTCACAGCCCGACAGGCCGACGCAGGCCAGGGCGACCAGCGCCAGGCGGATGCGGTTCCAGCAGATATTCATTGGAGGTCAACCCTGTTGAAGAAGCGCGCTTGACCGGCTCGCCTGCGCGCAGCGCCCGGGCGTGGAGCGGCTACACTGTGGGTACGAGGTCGCCTACAAGCAGGCGAACCACTCCAATCAAGCCCATACAAGATACAGCATTGTATGGACTTGTGCATCTGCACGTATGGAAAAATCTGACCGATGACGCCACCTGCCGCCGGCCGCCGCCTGAAACACCCCAATCGCACCTGGGTCCGCCCCTTCCGCGAGGGCGCCGGCCCGCTGTACCTGCAGATTGCCCAGCAGGTGCGCGAGGCAGTGGATGACGGCGTGCTGCGCCCGGGCGACCGCCTGCCGCCGCAGCGCGACCTGGCCCAGCAGGTGGGCGTGGACCTGACCACGGTCACCCGCGCCTTTGCCGAGCTGCGCCAGGCCGGCCTGCTCGACGCCCAGGGCGCCGGCGGCACCTTCATCGCACTGTCGGCCGGCAACCGCAGCACCTCGGTCGACCTGAGCATGAACATCCCGCCGCTGCTGGGCAGCGCGCCCTTTGCACAGGGCATGGAGGCCGGTTTCCAGCACGTGGGCCAGCAGCTGGGCCAGGGCGAACTGATGAGCTACCACGTTGGCGCCGGCACCCGCGAGGACCGCGCCGCCGCCGTACAGTGGCTGGCACCGATGCTGGGGACGGTCGGCGCCGACCAGGTAGTGATCTGCCCCGGTGCGCAGACCGCGCTGTGCGCATTGATCCTGGCCCGCACCCAGCCGGGCGAGCTGATCGCCGCCGAACAGCTGACCTACCCGGGCCTGCTGGCCGCCGCGCGCGTGCTGCAGCGGGGCGTAGTGCCGGTGGCGATGGACGCCGAGGGCATGCTGCCCGATGCGCTGGAAGAAGCCTGCCAGCTGCGCCGCCCGCGCCTGCTGTATCTGGTGCCGACCATCCAGAACCCGACCACGGCGACGATGTCGGCGCAGCGCCGGCAGGCCCTGCTGGCGGTTGCCAAGCGCCACGATCTGACCGTGATCGAGGACGATCCCTACTGGTTGCTGGCTGGTGACGCCGCGCCGCCGTTGGCCGCCCATCGCGACGCCGGCTGCCCGGTCTACTACATCTCCACCCTGTCCAAGTGCCTGGCCCCGGGCCTGCGCACCGCTTACCTGGTGGTGCCGGCCGGCGAGCCGATGGAGCCAGTGCTGGACGCCCTGCGCGCCATCGCACTGATGCCGACCCAGTCGATGGTGGCGGTGGCCTCGCAGTGGATCCGCAGTGGCCAGGCCCAGGACATGGTGCAGCGCTTCCAGCAGGAACTGCGCGAGCGCCAGGCCATTGCCGCGCAGTACCTGCCGTCCCGTGCCCAGGCGCATCCGGCCGGCCTGCATGTGTGGCTGCCGCTGCCGCCACGGCTTGACCAGTACCGGCTGATCCAGGCCGCGCAGGAACAAGGCCTGGGCATCGCCAGTTCCGACGCCTTCAGCGTGGAAGAACCGCCGCCGGGCAACGCCATCCGACTGTCGCTGGGCGGCGCGGTCGACCAGGGCGCGCTGGCCGGGGCGCTGGCCAAGCTGAACGAGATCCTGTCTGAAGCCCCCGAGGCCCGGCACAGCGCCATCGTCTGAGTCGTCCACGTGGCACGACATCCATACAAGATGATATTTTGTATGCAATGTATGGATGAAGGGACGTGCATCGATGCGCGCCGAGAAACTGAAGTTCCACCTGGTGATGGCCGGTTGCGGCGGCTTTGTCGTGCTGATGCTGGCCGCGCTGGCCTGGGTCTGCCTGCAGCCACAGACCGTGGACGTACAGGCCGCCGAACGCCATGCCATCGAGCAGTGCCTGCAGCGCAGCGAGGATCCGTCGCGTAGCGAGATCCAGCGTCGCGCGCAGGCCGACTCCTGCCGCGAGATGCGCAAGCAGTACGTGCACAAGTTTGGCGGGGACGCGTCCTGATGGGCGCAGCCGCGCCGCGTCGCCGCTGGCTGCTGCCGACGATGATCGCCCTCGCCTGCCTGTTCATGGCCGGCGTGGCGGCTGCACTGTGGCAGTACTTCGGTTACAGCGCGCAGTCCACGTTCACCGAACAGGCCATCGTCTTCGACGACTCGCAGCTGCGCCTGCCGGCCGATCTGGCCGGAGATACCGGCCGCATCCGCGTGGTGCATTTCTGGGACCCGGCCTGCGGGGTGTGCAACCGCGAGACCGGTGCCCACCTGAGCTACCTGATCAGCATGTACCGCCGCGCCGGCATCGACTTCTACGCGATCCGTCGCCCTGGCACGCAGGGCGAACTGCCCGAGCCGCTGCGCAACAAGGTGATCAACCTGCCGTCCATCGACGGCATCGAGCACATCCCGGCCAGCCCTGCGGTGGCGATCTGGGACCGGCAGGGCCATCTGGCCTACGCCGGCCCGTACAGCATCGGCATGGTCTGCAACTCGGCCAACAGTTTCGTCGAACCGCTGCTGGACAGACTGGTGCGCGGCGAAACCGTGCGCCCCAAGGGACTGCTTGCCGTGGGCTGCTACTGCCCCTGGCAGGCCAAGCGCTGAGGACGCGCAATGACATCACTGGCTCTGGGTGGCGCGACCGCCGCAAACAACAACGGCGGTCACCTGTCCGAACCGACCGATGGTTATGGACAGGCTCCCGCCGTTGGAAGCAACGATACGCCCCGACATGCTCCGTACATGCCGCGACCGGATGTCGCAGCCCGCGAATGGGTGCAGGACGTGCTCGCGCACAGCGGCCCGATCTATCTGCGCATCGTCAATTCACTGGAGCGCACGGTGCGCCGGGGTGGTCTGGCACCGGGACAGCGCCTGCCCTCGCAGCGCGCGTTGGCGCAGCAGCTGGGCATCGACCTGACCACGGTCACCCGCGCCTTCGATGAAGCACGCAAGCGTGGCCTGATCGAAGCGCGTGGACCACAGGGCAGCTTCATCGCACCGCCCAAGGCCGGCTTCGACCAGGTGGTGGACCTGAGCATGAACGTGCCGCCGGTGCCTGATGCCGACGCGCTGGCGGAGACGCTGCGTCGCGGCGCCGCCGCCGTGCTTGCGCGCAGCAACGCACCGAACCTGATGACCTATCACCTGGGGGGCGGCAACCCCACTGATCGCCATGCCGCGGCGCGCTGGCTGCAGCCGATGCTGGGCGTCGTGGCTGACAGCTGCCTGCTGCTGACCGAAGGCGCACAGGTGGCGCTGGCCGCGATCCTGGTCAGCCAGGGCCGCGATGGCGATACGATCCTCTGCGATGCGCTGGTCTACCCGGGCCTGCTGCAGGCCGCGGGGGCGCTTGGCCGGCGGCTGGTTCCGGTGGAAGGCGACGAGCACGGCATGTGCCCCGAGGCGCTGGTGCGGCAGGCACGCGAAGGTGGCGCGCGGCTGGTCTATCTCAACCCCACCTGCCAGAACCCGACCGCACTGACCCTGCCGTTGCAGCGGCGCGAAGCGCTGGCACGCATATTGGAAAGCGAGGGCCTGCTGGCGATCGAAGATGATCCGTACTGGCATCTCGCCGAGGATGCACCTACACCGCTGGCGGCACTGGCACCGCGTCATGTGTTCTACGTGGCGACGCTGTCGAAGGTGATCAGCCCTGGCCTGCGCACCGCGTTCGTGCAGTGCCCGAGCGCTGCGCACGCCGAGGCGATGACGGCTGCGTTGCGGGCGACGCGGCTGATGGGCCATCCGCTGGTCTCGGCATTGGCCAGCCAACTGCTGCTGGATGGTTCGGCGCAGTCACTGCTGGCCCAGGTACGCGCCGAGGCACGCGAGCGCATGCGCATGGCACGTTACCTGCTCGCGCCGTCGCTGCTGCAGCGCGCGGAGGGCCTGCATGCCTGGTGCCGGATACCGGCACCCTGGACCGACGCCACGCTGGTGCGTACCGCACAGCTGCAGGGGCTGGCGATTGCGCCGTCATCGGCGTTCTGTCCGCCGGGGGTCTCGCTCCAGTACGGCGTGCGGTTGTCGCTGGGGCTGGCGGCGGACCGACGGCAGCTGGAGAGTGCGTTGCGGCGGATTGACCGGTTGTTGTTGTCCGATGCGTTGCCGGCGATCGAGCGGTAGGCGGAGAGCATCCACGCAGGGCGTGGATCTACGGGATCCGCTTCGGTAGATGCCAACCTTGGTTGGCAATGTCCGTGCACGCCATGCGTGGATAGGGTGTGCCGACCAACGGTCGGCACCCACCAGGCTGGAGAAGAGCGGTAGCGCCGGGCCCTGCCCGGCGGAAGATTTCCCGCCACGCTCGAAATGTGCCAACCAAGGTTGGCACCTACCAAAGCAGGGTCAGGCCAGGGCGGAGAGCGCCTGCACCAGCGCATCCATCTGCTGCGGCCGGGTGAACACCGACGGCGTCACCCGCACGCAGGCGCCGGAGTCCAACCCGTCGCGATGCGTGGTGAACACGCGATGCTCGTCCAGCAGGCGCTTCTGCAGCGCCATGTTGTCTGCCACGTTGGTGCGCCCACGCAGACGGAAGCTGGCCAAGGCGCTGGCCAGCGCCGGATCCGGCGAAGACAGCACTTCGATATGCGCCATCTGCCGTGCCGGCAGCGTCCAGCGCTCGCGCAGGTAGCGCAGGCGCGCCTGCTTGTTGGCCACGCCGATGCGCTGGTGCAGCGCGATCGCTTCCGGCAGTGCCAGGTAGGCGGCGAAGTTGACCGTGCCGGTGTGTACGCGGCTGCCCACGCGGCCGTCGTCGGTCTCGCCCATGTACGGGTCGAGGTCCGCAACGCGGCCCCTGCGCACGTACATTGCGCCGACGCCGACCGGCGCACCGATCCATTTGTGCAGGTTGATGCCAACGAAATCGGCCTTCAGCCGTGGCACCGCGTAGTCGATCTGGCCAAAGCCATGCGCCGCATCGACGATCACGTCGATACCCCGTGCGCGTGCACGCTCGGCGATCTCCGCCACCGGCAGCACCAGCCCATGGCGATGGCTGACCTGGGTCAGCAGCACCAGCTTCAGGCGCGGAAACTGCGCGAATGCGTCCTCATACGCCTGCAGGATCTGCGCGTGGTCGGGCACCGCCGGCAGCGCGATGCGCTCGACCTGCACGCCGCGACGCTGCTGCAGCCAGCGCATCGCGCCGATCATGCTGTCGTAGTCGATGTCGGCATACAGCACCTGGTCGCCGGGCTGCAGGCGGTTGTAGCCGCCAATCAACGCCAGCATCGCCTCGGTGGCGCCCCGAGTCAGTGCGATCTCATCCGCACCCACACCCAGCAGCTCGGCCACCTGCCGCTGTACTGCCAGGTACTGCGCCGGGAATTCACGGCGGCCGTACCAGGCGTTGCCACGGTTCACTTCAGCGGTGTGGCGCTGGTAACTGGCCAGCGTCTCAAGCCCCATCGCGCCCCAGTAGCCGTTCTCCAGATGGTTCACTTCGTCGGTGATGTCGAAGTGGCTGGCCACGGCGGTCCAGTAGTTTTCATCGCGGGCCAGCACGTCCGGCGCCACGGTCGTTGCGGGAATCTGCATGGGTGCAGCGTAACGCGCGGCAGCCGTGGCGGGCAGTGAAGACAGTGCAGCTGCAGCCGGCAGCAAGGTACCTGCACGCAGAAGGGAACGGCGGGCCGGGTCCATCAGAAGCTCAGCCGGTACTGCGCGTACAGATTGGCACCGTCGGTGTCGTACGGCGCGTTGCGCGAGTAGACCAGGCCGCGGCTGGCCTGGAACGTGGCCTCATCCGGGTAGCGGTCGAACACGTTGTCGGCACCCACGCGCAGGCTGTGATGCTCGTTGATGCGATACCCCACAGCCAGGTCAAGGAAGCTCATCGCCCCGAAGCGCTGATAAATATCGCCGACCGCGTTGCCGCTGGAGTCGGTCCAGGCACCGTAGTAGCGCATGCGCGCCATCAGCGACCAGGCGCCGATGTCCCAGCTGCCGGTCAGGCTGCCCTTGTGCTCGGGCAGGCGGTCTTCGAACAGCACGCGCTGGGTTTCGTTGGTCGCCACCGAGGTGCTGCCGTTGTCTACGCGGGTGCGGTTGTAGTTGTAGGCCAGGGTCAGCGTCATGCGGCCTGCGCCGAGGTCGCGCAGGTAGTTGCCGACCACGTCCACGCCGGTGGTGGTGGTGTCGAAGTCGTTGGTGAAGTAGTTCACCGAGGTATAGCCCAGCGGATTGGGCGTACCGGCCGGAATGGCGAAGCTGGCCGACTGGCTGAAGCGGTCGGTGAGCCTGATCTGGTAGACATCCACCGAACCGGACAGGCCGAGGTCGGTGCGCCAGGTCAGGCCCAGCGAGGCGGTGCGCGATTCTTCGGGCTTCAGCGGCTTGGCACCGAGCAGCTGCGCCAGTGGATCGTTCGGCGACAGGCGGCCACTGGTGAAGATCTGCAGGGTGCGCGTGTCCAGGCCCTGGGTGGTACTGGTGGTGTTGAGCTGCGCCGGCGTCGGTGCACGGAAGCCGGTGGACACGGTACCGCGCAGGGCTACGTCCGGCGTGATCGCGAAGCGCGCCGACAGCTTGCCGTCCAGCGTGCTGCCGAAGCTGGAGAAGTCCTCGTAGCGGCTGGCCGCACCGATGCTCCAGCGCTCGCCCAGCGGCACTTCCATATCCACGTAGGCGGCCTTGCTGCGCTGGCTCCACTGCCCGGCCTGGCTGGCCGAGAAACCGGGCGCACCATTGGAATTGGCCTCCAGGCCTGCAGCCGCGCCCGGACCCACCGCATACGAAGCAGGGTCACCGGCGCGCACCTGGTAGGTCTCCTGGCGGAACTCGCCACCGAAGGCGACGTTGATCGGCCTGGTCAGCGCGCCCACCTCCCACTCGTAGTTGACGTCGGCGTTGGCGTTCTTCTCGGTCTGGGTCAGGCGGCCGAGCTCGAACGCGGTCGGGCTGGCCGGACCCAGCGAAGCATTGATCGAGTTCTTCAGGCTGTAGTCGATGGCATTGCGGCCGTACGAGGCGCTGACATCCCAGCGCAGCTTGGGCGTGATCTCACCGCGCAGGCCGCCGACCAGCTGCAGATCGTTCTGGACGTTGCCGTACTGCGGGCTGAAGCCCACCGGGTACAGCGAACGCAGGTTCCAGCCCGGGAAAATGGCGGTGGTGCGGTAGGCGCCGGTGGTGGTGTCCGGGTTGCGCCAGTTGAAATCGCTGACGCCATCGCTGTGGCTGTAAAGGCCGAACGCATACAGCTCCAGCGTCTCGCTGGCGTTGGCCTTGACGTTGAAGCCGACGCGGCGGCTCTCCAGTTCCGGTTGGCCCCAGCGCTGCACCGGGTTGGGTACCTCCAGCTCCGGATGGGCCGCCTGGAAGGCGATGGCATCGGGGCGCTGGCGGGTGCGCGAGGTGGCGTCGGAGTTGGACGACTCAGCGAACAGCACCAGGCTGCCATAGTCGCCCAGCGACCAGCCGGTGCGCGCACTGAAGTCGCGCGAGGCACCGTCGCCCTGCGCGTACTGCGAATAGCCGGCGGTGATCTCGGTGCCCGGACCATCCTCGAGGATGATGTTGATGACACCGGCGATGGCGTCCGAGCCGTACTGCGCAGACGCACCATCACGCAGTACCTCGATGCGCTTGATTGCACTGGTCGGAATCTGCGCCAGGTCGGCGGCCTGCGCGCCACGGTTGCCGAGCAGCGCGCTGCGGTGGAAGCGGCGACCGTTGACCAGCACCAGGGTCTGGTCCGGTGACAGGCCACGCAGGGTCGCCGGGCGCACGAACACTTGGCCGTCCGCCATCGGCAGGCGCTGCACCACGAACGACGGCACCAGCTGGGCCAGCACATCCTTCAGGTCGGTGGATTCAACGGACCTGATGTCTTCCTTGGTGAACACGTCTACCGGCGCCAGCGTTTCGAACTGGGTGCGGTTGGACGCGCGGGTACCGGTGACCAGCATCGCATCGAGCTGGGTGGGCACGGCACGGCTACCGCCTGCGGCGTCGATCGCATCGGCCTCCGCTGCGATCGCGCCTCCTGCGCTGGCCATGGAAAGGGCAAGGAGGATGGAGCGCGAGAGCTTCGAACGATGCACAGCAGGACTCCGGGAGGACGCGACAGGGCCAGCACCTGTGCGGACACAACAGGCCTGGACAAGGCGCGCAGTCTCGGCCCGATGTGTGAAGGAGGCATGACGTCAGTACGACAGCTTGATGCCGCACAGGCGCAAGAAGTGCTAAGCGCCGCGCCTGCCGATCCGCTACTGTGCCGGCATTGGATTCGGGGAAAGGCAGATGAGCGCGGCGGGCAAGGCGTTGTGGTACATCGAAACCCATGCGGACCGGCCATTGGCACTGGCCGATATCGCCGCTGCGGCGGGACTGTCACCCTTCCATCTTTCACGCCTGTTCCAGGCCCGCACCGGTACCTCGGTGGTGCGCTACCTGCGGGGACGGCGCCTGACCGCTGCCGCGCAACGATTGGCCAACGGTGCGGGCGACATCCTGCAGGTCGCGCTGGGGGCCGGCTATACCACCCATGCCGCGTTCACCCGCGCCTTCAGTGAACAGTTCGGGCAGACGCCGGAGCGCGTACGCGAACAGGGCACCGATGGGCTGGCGCTGGTACAGGCGATCCGCGTGGATGATGCGCCGGCGCCCTGCGGTGAAGCGCCGCGGCTGCTCGACACGCCCGCTTTCCAGGTGGTGGGCATCGGCATGCGGCATACCCGCGACAGTGGCGGCGCGATTCCCGGCCAATGGGCGCAGCTCAACCGCGAATGGCCGACGCCCGCACCGATCAGCTTCGGTGTGTGCTGCAACAGCGACAACGATGGCGGCTTCGATTACATCGCCGCACTGCCGGCAAGCGTGGTGCCGAGCGTGCCTGCACACTGGCAAAGTGTGCACATTCCGCCGCGTCGCTATCTGGTGGCCTGGCACGGCGCGCACATCTCGACCATCCGCTCGACCTGGTTCTGGCTGCTGGATCATTATCTTCCTGCGTCCAACCTCAGCCTTGCCGATGCACCGGATCTGGAATGCTACGACGCCCGATTCGATGAGCACACCGGCAACGGCGGCGTGGAGATCTGGCTGCCAGTCGGAGAACGTCCCAACTGACAAGGAACTGAAGATGCGCATGACGGTTGCTGTGCTGGGAATGATCCTCATGGTCTCCACTGCCGTGGCCGATGCCAGCGAGACGCAGGCAGCCGGCGAGCGCCACGGCGCCACCACGGTGGCCGGCGCGGCTGTACGCGATGCGCAGCACCACGACGCGCTGCGCTACACGGTCTGGTACCCAGCGCTGGCCGGCAGCCGGGAAACCGCCCTGACCATCGGCCCGCCCGACGCGCCGCTGTTCGACGTCGGACGTGCCGCGATGGAGGCTCCCATCGCAGGTGATCGCCTGCCAACGCTGCTGCTCTCGCATGGCAACGGCGGCAGTGCGCGCATGATGGGCTGGCTGGGCACCGCACTGGCGCGGGCCGGGTATCTGGTGATCGCGGTCGATCATCCTGGCAACAACGGCATTGACACGATGACCCTGCCCGGCAGCATCCTGAGCTGGTTGCGTGCGGATGACCTGCGCGCCGCCCTGGCGGCCGTGCGGGCCGATCCAGTGCTGGGCCCGCACGTCGATCCTGAACGCCTGGGGGTTGCCGGGTTCTCGGCCGGTGGCTACACGGCGCTGCTGGCAGCCGGTGCACGACCGGACCTGCAGCGACTGCTGGCCTTCTGCACCGCACATCCGGATGACGGCGTCTGCCGGCCTCAACAGGAGGCCGCAACGCACTCAATGGAAGCGCGCGTTGCCGCTGCGGCCTCTCCAGCACTGGCGCCATGGATCTCCCAGGCCAACGACGCGCGCGCGATTCCCGGCGTGCGGGCGGCATTCCTGCTGGCTCCGGCGATCATCCAGGCCTTCGCGCCCGAGCAGCTGTCCTCGTTGCGGCTGCCCGTGTCGATCGTGCTGGGTGAGGCTGACACGGTTGCGCCGCCACAGACCAATGGCGCGGCCGCCGGGGTCCTGATTCCGGGCGCGGAACTGCAGCGCTTGGCCGATGTGGGCCACTATGATTTCCTGGCCGCGTGCACCGCGACCGGGCAGCAGCGGCTGCAGGACCTGTGCACTACGTCGGTGCCAAAGGCACAGACCCACGCGCAGGCAGTGGATGCAGCGATACGGTTCTTTGACCATTCACTGCGCTAGTGGCCGCCGGGCATGGCCTGGCGCTACAGTGGACGCGTCCACGGAGAACCGATCATGCGCCTGCTGCACCTCACTCTGCCGGTATCTGACGTGGGTGCCGTGGCCAGCTACTTCCACGATGTGCTGCAGCAGCGCGTGGTCGGCAATCATGTGCACATCGGCTGGAGCACGATCGAACTGCAGCCCGCTGAAGGACGTCCGCTCGGTGGTGTGCACCTGGCGTTCAACGTGCCGGACAACCGCTTCGGCGAGGCGATGACCTGGTTGCGCGAACGCACGCCACTGCAGCGCAATCCGGCGGGACTGGACTACTTCGCGCTGGAGAGCAGCTGGCAGTCGCAGTCGGTGTACTTCACCGGCCCCGATGGCTTGATCCTGGAACTGATCGGCCGCCGTCGCTTGCCGGCCAGTACGCATCAGGGCGCCTTCCACGGCAGCGAACTGACCTGCCTGAGCGAGGTCGGCCTGCCCAGCCACGATGTCGCTGCGGTGCGCGAGCAGTCCAGCCTGCGGTTCGGCCTGCAACCGATCAGCCCGCCTTCGCCGCAGTTCGCGCCGATGGGCGACGACGAGGGCCTGCTGATCGTGGTCGCTGCGGACCGACGCTGGTTCCCCGAGCAGAAGGACCTGCCCAATGCACAGGGCCTGCTGCTGCAGGTCGGCGACGTGGCCGGCCCGGGCGTTGTGGAGGACGTTGCACTCGGCTGGCGGGTACAGGCGATCTGAGCTACCAGCTGCCGGACGCGCCGCCTCCGCCGCTGCGGCCACCGCCTCCGGACCAGCTGCTGGAGCTGCTCGACGACGAACTGCTGGATGACGAACTGGACGCGCTGCGTTCGCGGCGTGACGAAACCCGGCCACGTGCGCGCTCGCCCGGCAACATGGTGAACAACCCTACGAAGTACAGCAGCACGCCACACACACCTGACACAATCATCGCCAGCAGCCGTGGATCGTCACCTTCGGCACGATGGATCGCCAGCAACGCGCCCGCGGCATAACCGAGGGTCAACAGCACCAGCACCGTCATGCGCACGACGAAGCTGCTGCGGTTCTTCTTCCAGCGTGCGCGACAGGCCTGCACCAGCAGGAACACCATCAGGGTGACAACACCCGCGGCGGCCTGCAGCAGCAGGTGCCGGGCCAGGCTCGGCGGCAGCTGGCCACGAAGCAGCGCCTGTACCAGCAAGACCATGCTGAGTACCAGCATGCCGCACAGGACGATGCGCACCCCGAGGCTGCGACGCCAGCACCAGCCGAGCAGGGCCGCCACCGGCACGCCCAGCACCATCACAAAGCACAGGCCCGGCAGCAGGTGGCGTGGCAACAGCAACGCCACGGACAGCACCCCTGCGGCAACCACCGCTGTCAGCAGCATCGGACGCCCCCAGGCCGGCAAGGTCGGCCAGCTCGGCCTCGGTGCCGACGCATTGGCGGCCAGTGCCTTGCGCCGCCGCTCCCGACGGCTGCCGCTGAAATCGTCCTCGGTCTTCGCTGGCGGGAGGGGCGGCGGCGAGCGCCACAGCCCGGCCAGGAAGCCGGCCAGCAGGGTCAACGCCACCACCGAGTCTGCGCGGCGCCAGTCCGCAGGCAGCACATTGCTGGCCGACGGCGCTTCCCATGCAGGCAGGTCCTCGCCTTCGATCAGCGCCACCATGATCGTCGTGCCATCAAGCACGCCCTGGTCGAAATCACCCTCACGGAAGCGCGGCACGATCGCGTTGTCGATGATGCGAGCGGCGTACGCGTCTGGTAGCGCACCTTCCAGGCCATAGCCGGTCTGGATGCGTACGCGGCGATCCTGCACCGCCACCAGCAACAGCACACCGTCGTCGACACCGGCGCGACCCAGCTGCCATTGATCAAACACCCGCTGTGCGTAGGGCTCGATGCCCTCGTTGCCCACGCTGGGTACCACCAGCACCTGCAGCTGTGCACCTTTCCGCACCTGCAGCTGCAGCGCCTGCCTGCGCAGGGTGGCGCGGGTTTCAGCGGACAGCACGTTGGCCGTGTCCACCACGGGATCGTCCAGCGCCGGCACCGGGATTGCCGCCAGCGCCGCCATCGGCAGCAGGCACAGCAGCAACAACAGGCATGTCATGGCTGCGGTCTGCTGTCCTGCCCGCTGCATGCTCACGTACCCTGCCCTGCCTCGATCCGCGCATGCAGCGCCTGCAGCTGTGCCACCGTCTGGTTGAACACCTGCAGATCGGCATCCACCAAGGCCGCCCAGTCTGGCGCGTGCCCCAGCAGTTGCGCCACCTGCTCGTCCGGCGCGCGATCGAAGCCTTCGCCAAGCACGGCAAGATAACGCTCACGGAACCCGTCGGGGTCGCGCTGGTCCTGCACATACAGCTGCACGGCCAGCAGCCCCGCATACAGGTAGTTCACCAGATAGTTCGGGTCTTCATACATCAGGCGCTTGCCGATCCAGGTGTTGCGCAGCTGCGGATAGCGCTCAGGTTGCTGGCCGAAGCGCGCCAGCACCTGCCCGGTCAGCGCGTCCAGATCATCGGCGGTGCCCAGCGTACCGGCGGCAACGCCCTGGTAGATCGACTGCTCCAGCTGCGCTTCCTCGGAAGAGGTGAACAGCTGCAGCACCATGTCGTCCAGCAGCGACTTCAGGTAATAGGCCTTGGCACGCGGGTCCTGTGCCTGCTGGTACAGCTGGTCGCGGAAGCGCAGCTCGTTGTAGATCGCGAACGCCTCGGTCAGCCACTGGCTGCCATTGCGCTGCAGCGGCGACGCATGACCGCGCTGCATCCACTCGCCATGCATGGCATGACCCGCTTCATGCGCGATTTCGACATCGCTTTCCAGATCGCCACGGCGCACGCCAACGAACAGCATTGCCGGCACACCGGGAGCGCTCACCGGGAACGCGTCCTGGCTGCGGTCACCGCGTTCGGTGGCCAGATCCATACGCTGGTTGGCCGGATCGAGCAGCGCGCGCAGTTCAGCGACGTACGCCGGCCCCAGGTGCTGCATGGCATCGGCGGCGTTGTCGCGCAGCTGCGCCAGCGTCAGCACCGGTGGCGTGTAGCCGGCATCGGGCACGGTGGTATCCCAGATCTGCGGCGCGTCGATGCCGGATCGCGCAGCGTGGTGCAGCAGCATCTCCTGGTAGGCGCGGCGGTCCTCCGCGTGCTGTTCGACCGCCACCAGCGTTGCATTCACTACGGCGGTATCCAGACCCATGCGCTGGTAGCCATGTGCCGGCGCCGAGCCATCGCCCTGCAGGCGTGCGGCCGCGTCATTCACCTGCACCAGCCCCAGCAGCACCGAAGCCATCGGCTCACGGCGCGAGTGCAGCCCCTGCCAGTAACCCTTCCAGCCTGCCTCGCGCAGGGCACGGTCGGGCTGCTGGGCCAGCGCCTGCTTGTCGCGCCCCGTGTCCCAGTGCCGGCCGCCGTGCTCGATCTGCGGGTACTCGGCGCTGCGCAGGATCTGTCCGCGCAGGCGCGCGAAGCTGTCCAGCGCCGGATCGGCCAGTGCCTCCACGGCCTCATCCAGCGCGGCGTTGGCCGGGGTGGCAGCCTCCTTCAGCGCGCGTGCGCGCAGGAAGCCATACGGTGCTGCCCACGCTGCATCTGCGGGTGCCTCGCGCAGTGCGGCGCGACCACTGCGGGCGATGCGGCTGCACAGCCCCGTCACCTGATCCAGCGCCTGGGCCGGACGCTGATCACGCGCATTGCGGGCGGCCTGCAGGTGCAGGTAGCCGTGATGTCGCAGGCACTGCGCCTCCAGTATCTCGGCCTGCCGGAAGCGTTCCGCGGGTGCAAGGGTGGATGCCTGCTGCAGGGCCTCGACGCGCCTGCCCAGGGCGACACGCGCGGCCTGTTCGGCGGTGGCATTGGCGAAGTAGGCGCGGTCATCGGCATGCACCGACTGTGCCTGGGCGCCGCTGAAGGGAGCTATCGCCAATACGGCGACGACGGCGGCGGTGGTGGTGCGCTTCCTGAAAGCCTGCATCGGCGTCTCCCTGCCTGGACCAGGGGTCGAGACTAGCAGCCACTGGCCCGTCGCGCCTGTGCCGGATCAGGCTTCAGATCGACTCGTCCTCACGCTTGACCAGTGTCCAGCAAGGCGCCTGCGCGAAGGTATAGGTCTGCTGGTCGCTGCTGTCCGGCGTACGGATCTGCACCTGCCGCTGCCCATCGGCCAAGGGGCTGACCTGCATTTCACGGCCCTGCCCGGCCAACGCGGCAGGATCGGGCATCACCGGCCACTCGACATCGGCCAGCGCCACCCGGCTTTCCACCTTGCGCGGTTCCGGCTCGGCCTCCGCATCGATGTAGCTGTCCAGCAGCGGATCGGCCGTGGCCTTTTCCTGCAGCGTGATCTCGTTGCCGAAATGCTTCAGGAACGTATCGAATTCCGGGTAGAGGCATTCACTGGCTGCAGCCACAGGTGTGGGCTCGGTGGCGCTGGTCGCCGACGCCGCTGCGGCAGTCACGGCTTCGGCCGCTGTCTGTGGTGGCTGCGGCGCCGGCGTGCAGGCAACCAGCACCGCGCCGCAGGCAAGCACCAGCAGTGCAGGAGAAGGGTATCGACGCATGGGCTCATCCTGAATCCGGTCCGGTCGCTCCATGCTACCGCGCACCCTACAATTCCGGCATTCCGCCTGTCCGAGAGTCCTCATGCATCGCCTCCTGCTCCTGATCGGCCTGCTGCTGCCCGCCCTGTGGCCGGCCGTGGCGTTGGCCGTCGATGTCCACGAAGGCGACCTGCTGTTCGTCACTGCCGGCCGCAGCGGCCTGAGCGCGGCCATCGACGATGCCACCGGCACGCAGGGCGCACCCAGCTTCGATCACGTCGCCCTGGTCGCCTCGGCGCCGAAGGGCTGGGAGGCGCTGCACGCCGACGAGAAGGGATCACGCCGGCAATCGCTGACCGAGTTCCAGCAGGACGCCCAAGCCAAGCAGCGGCAGATCGTGGTCTATCGCCTGCGCGCGCCGCAGCAGGCGGCCATCAAGGATGCGGTCGCCACCGCGCGCACGATGCTGGGCAAGCCCTACAACACGTCGTATGTGTTGAACGAGGACAGCTATTACTGCTCGGACTTCATCGAGCGTGCGTTCCGTGCGCACCGCGTGTTCGCATTGCAGCCGATGAACTTCCGCAACCCGCAGACCGGGCAGATCGCCCAGCACTGGGTCGATCTTTACCGCGGCATGGGCATGGACGTGCCGCAGGATCAGCCGGGCACCAATCCGAACGACATGTCGGCGGCGCCGGTGCTGCAGCGTATCGGCGTGCTGGAATAAGCAAAGCCCCGCACGGGGCGGGGCTTCGCCGGTCACGTTGCGCGCGCAACGCGATCATTCTTCTTCGTCGTGGCCGCCCTGCTGCTGGTTCTGGTTGCGCTTCTGCTGTTCCTGCTGCTGTTGCTGCTGCTGGTCGCGGCCACGGCCCTGCTGCTGATCCTGCTGGTTCTGCTGGTTCTGCTGGCCCTGCTGCTTCTGGTTCGGGTTCTGGTTCTGCTGTGCCATGTCCGATCTCCAAAGCCACTCGCGGAATGCGGTGGACGTGGCCATCGTCTGCAGCGAATGGTTAATCACGCGTGGGTGGGCGGCTACATCTGTGTGTACGCCTGTGAATGAACGCGCAGAAGCCCTTGTGGCACAAGCGGCTGAAGGATTCATGCGGGTTCGGCATGTGCTCATGCCGTCATCGGCGTTGCACGCATTCATGACGATCGCAGCCGGAAACACGCGCTGAACGAGGCTGGCTTCCCGGCTCACGCAGGGAAGCCAACGCTGCATTCAGGGCATCACCGGCGGCACGTACGCCAGGGTCATCCCCAGCAGCCACAACAGGCCCAGCACCAGCGGAATGTGCACCAGCAGCTGGATGAAGGTGAAGCCGACGATGTCGCGTGCCTTCAGCCCCAGCACGCCCAGCAGCGGCAGCATCCAGAACGGATTGATCAGGTTCGGCAGCGCTTCGGCCGCGTTGTAGACCTGCACCGCCCAGCCCAGGTGCGCCTTCAGTTCGTTGGCGGCCTGCATCACGTACGGCGCCTCGATGATCCACTTGCCACCACCGGAGGGCACGAAGAAGCCCAGCACGGCCGAATAGACGCCCATCACCAGCGCGAAGGTATCGGTGCTGGCCACGTGCACGAACAGGCTCGACAGCCGGTGCGCCAGCGTCTGCCCATCGCCGCCAGCGGCGTGGGTGAGGATCATCGCGATGCCGCCGTACAGCGGGAACTGGATCAGCACGCCGGTGGTGCTGGGCACCGCCTTGGCCACCGCGTTAAGGAAGCTGCGCGGTCGCCAGTGCAGCAGCAGGCCCAGCGAAATGAACAGGAAGTTGTAGGTGTTGAGGTTGGCGATGGCGGTGACCACCGGCTTGTTGGCGAACTCGTTGAACAGCCAGCCGAACGCCAGCAGCGAGAGCAGCACGGTCAGCAGCGGGCTGTATTCCAGCCACTCGCCCGGGCGCGTGCGCTGCTGCAGTGGCTCCGGTTCGGCCTGCGCGGCACCGGGGAAGTCTTCAGCGGTGCGAGCGCTGCCGGCGGCCGGTGCGGTCAACCAGGCGATCAGCAGCGAAACCAGAATCAGCACTGAGGTCAGCGCGATCGACTGCCACAGGAAGATGGTTTCGGTGAACGGCAGTACGCCGGTGATCTCGACCAGCCCCGGCGGCATGCTGGCCGGGTTGGCCTGCAGCTGTGCAGCCGACGAACTCAGCCCCATCGCCCACACCGCGCCCAGCCCCAGGTAGGCCGAAGCACCGGCCGCGCGGTAGTCCATGCGCAGCTCGGTACGGCGTGCCAGCGCACGCACCAGCAGGCCGCCGAACACCAGCGAGAAGCCCCAGCTGAGCAGCGAGGCGAGCATGCTGACCAGGCCCACGTACACCACCGCGCCACGACCGGTGCGCGGCACCCGGGCCAGGAAGTCGATGAAGCGCGCGACCACCGGCGCCGTCGCCACGGCGTAGCCGCCGATGACCACGAAGGCCATCTGCATGGTGAAGGGAATCAGGCTCCAGAAGCCGTCGCCGAAGGCGCTGGCGGTGGCCTGCGGGGTCGAGCCGAAGCCCATCGCCGCCAGCGCGACGATGACCACGCCCAGCACCGCGAACACGTACGCATCGGGGAACCACTTTTCCGCCCAGGCGGCCGAGCGCAGCGCCGCGCGCGCCATCCAGCCGTCCTGTACTGCTGCCGTCGAGGCCATCGCCTACCCTCCCAGGTTCGATGGCCCGATTCTGGGCGGTGGGGCGCGGGCTGTCTGCCACCTATTGGTCGTAGGTGGCGGAAGGCCCGGCGCCGTGCGCCGCCGCCCGAGCACAGCTCGGGCGCTACAGAAGCACTGTCAGCTGTAGAGCCGAGCCCACGCTCGGCTGCGCGTCTCAACGCACCGCCAGGTCCACGGCAATGCCGGCAAACAGCGCGGCACCCACCCAGTTGTTGTGCAGGAACGCCTTGAAGCACGGGCCGCGCTCGCGGTTGCGGCAGATCCAGAACTCGTAGACCACCAGCACCGTGGCCACGGCCACGCCGGCCAGGTAGTAGCCGCCCAGCCCGCCGCGCACGCCGACCAGCGCCATGGTGGCCAGGAACAGCGCGTACAGCACGCCCTGGATGACCAGGTCCAGGTCGCCGAACAGGATCGCGGTGGAGTGCGAGCCCATCTTCAGGTCGTCCTCGCGGTCAACCATCGCGTACCAGGTGTCGTACGCGGTGGACCACAGGATGTTGCCGGCATACAGCAGCCAGCCCAGCATCGGCACCTCGCCCTGCACGGCGGCGAAGGCCATCGGGATGCCCCAGCCGAACGACATGCCCAGGTAGACCTGCGGCAGGTGGGTGTAGCGCTTCAGGTACGGGTAGCTGGCGGCAAGGAACACGCCGATGAAGCTCAGGCCGATGGTCAGTCCGTTCAGGGTCAGTACCAGGCCGAACGCCACCAGCATCAGCACCGCGAACAACGCCAGCGCGGCGCGGCCACTGATCGCACCGGTGGCCAACGGGCGCGCCTTGGTGCGCTCCACGTGCGGGTCGAGCCAGCGGTCAGCGTAATCGTTGATGACGCAACCGGCCGAGCGGGTCAGCCACACGCCGGCGGTGAACACGAACAGCGTCCACAGCGGCGGCAGACCACCTGCGGCCAGCCACAACGCCCACCACGTGGGCCACAGCAGCAGCAGCGTGCCGATCGGGCGATCGGCGCGCATCAGACTCCAGTAATGCCGCCAACGCGGCGTCGCCGGCGACTGCGGCGAAGTGAGGGGGGTATCAGCCATGGCGATAGGATACTCCTGCGCCTCCGGCAGGGCTTTGCCCGTGGGGGGAGATTTGTTCGGCGAAACTGGATAGAATGCCGGTCCCGCACCGCCTCATGGCGCTGCGATGCCCGCCCCGGCACTGGCCGACGGCGCGGCGGTTCTACAACGCGCCCGTAGCTCAGCCGGATAGAGTAGTGGCTTCCGAAGCCATTGGTCGGGGGTTCGAATCCCTCCGGGCGCGCCATCTTTCCCTGCTCGTACCCGTCACTCCGGGCCTCTCGCTTGCGCTTCCACGTCAACGCGGTTCAGGAGCGAATGGCTTCGAGCGATGTGCGCAACCTTGAAGATCGCGCACGACGATGGAAAGCGTCTGCCCTTTGTGCACGGCACCGGGCAGGAAGGCGCCCTTGCCGTCGTACAGGAAGGTTTCAATCTCACCACGTGTAACCACCAGGTCCGCAGCCGGCGGCTTGAGCTCTTCCAGAACAACACTGAAGGGACGCCAGGCCAGGCCGTGTTCGTCGCGGATATCGGTCGATACCGCGTGTGCATGCGCCTGCCGATCCACGCTGGCCAGTGGCAGCCGTAGTGCCTGCGATCCCTCCGTAGCGATCTGGAACCTGCCAGGGACCACGGCATCCACGGTTTCACTGCCGATGTAGGTGATCGTGGCCTCGGGACACTGCACCGCATCGGCCGGGTGCGATGCACACGCGGCCACGCTTGCGGTCAGGAGCAGAATGTTCGGCCGGATCATGGGCTGGCACCTGGCACATCGCTACCCTGCCCAGGGTCTGCAGCGGCGCACGCAGCGGTAGCGCCCGGCCTGCGCGCATAGCTGTAATCGGGATCGCGCCAGGCGCGCACGATCGGGCTTCGTGCGTGCCTGATCACGCCGGGGAACCAGGACAACGCGAACACCACGGCCCAGATCGCAGCCAGCCAGAGCCAACGGCCCGAGGCATAGGCCCAGATCATGGGCAACGCAGCCAGCATTACGATGATCTGCGTATACAGCAGGTAGAGCGTGTGCAGACCCAAGCGGGGATCCGAGCGCAGCACCACGCCACATCCCCTGCATGCCGTCTTCGCCTGCCGTTTCGATGCGAAAAGCAGCGGAAACCGCTGCCCTGCTGCGCCGCAAAGTGGACAGGTGAAGGTCAGCAGGCGCATCAGGCAGCTCCTCTCTGTCGATTGACATCAACTGTCGGGTACGAAGCCGAGCCTAGCATGCGCTTGGCAGGGGGGCGCCACAAACAGCAACGCCGGGCAGTGCCCGGCGTTGCTTTCAGATCATTCGAGCATGGCTCGACTCTACAAAAAGCAGATCAGTATTTACCGTCGAACGCAAAAATCGGCTTGCGCTGCTTCCACGCACCTGCAGTGAAGTCCGGGAACTCCAGCGTCTGGAAACTATTGGCGATCGACTGCTCGCTCAGCGGCGTGATCGCACTCCAGGTCACCGCATCGTAGATGTCGATCGGCATCGGCGCCTTGGCCTTCAGCGCTTCCACGAAGGCATGGATGACGAACCAGTCCATGCCACCGTGGCCGGCGCTGGCGGCGGTGTCGGCATTCTGCTTCCACAGCGGATGCTCGTATTCGTCCTGGTACTTCTTGAACTCTTCCCACTGGTGCGGCGGGCTGCGGCCTTCGATGTGGATCGAATGGTTCACGTCCATCCACAGGCCCTTGGTGCCCTGCACGCGGAAGCCCATCGAGTACGGGCGCGGCAACGAGGTGTCGTGCTGCAGCAGGATGGTCTCGCCGTTCTCGCAGGCCAGCGTGGTGGTGACGATATCGCCGAGCTTGAACTTCACCTTGGTGCTGGGGTGGGTGGTGCCGCCACTCTTGGCCACGGTGTATTCGTGCAGGCCGCGTGCCTTGGTCGCGAAGGCGTTGATGTGGGTGAAGCGGTTGCCACGGTTGATGCCGGTATACATCGCGCAAGGGCCGATACCGTGGCTGGGATACAGCTCGCCGTTGCGCTGCACCGAATGCTCGGTGCGCCAGCGTGCTTCGCTCCAGCCCTTGGGACCGAACTCCACGCCGCTGTCGTAGGGCTGGTTGGGGTCGCCAGAATTGAACTTCACGCCACGCAGGTCGTGCTGGTAACCGGCCTGCAGATGCACCAGTTCGCCGAACAGGCCCTGGCGCACCATCTGCAGCGCGGCCATCACGTCGCGGCGGTAGCAGACGTTCTCCAGCAGCATGTACGGGGTGCCGGTGCTGAGCTGGGTCTTCAGCACGTCCCAGTGGTCCTGCAGGGTGATGCCGGCCACCACTTCACAGCCGACGGCCACGCCGGCCTGCATCGCGGCTATCGCCATTGGTGCGTGGTACTCCCACGGCGTGGCGATGATCACGCCATCGATGCCCTTCTGATCCAGCAGGCGCTTCCAGGCATTGGTGTCGCGATCCTGGCCGTAGGTCTTCGGGGCCGGCTTGCCGGCCTTGGCCACCATGTCCATGGCGCGGCCGAGCATGATCGGCTCGATGTCGCACAACGCGACCACCTCGACATCGTCGCGGCGCACCAGCTCCTTCAGCAGCACCAGCCCACGCATCCCGGTGCCGATCATGGCCAGGCGCACCTTGCGCCCGCATGCCCATGCCGGGGTCTGCGGCAGCAGGCTGCTGGCGGCGACAGCGGCACTGGCCGCGATGAATTCCCTACGCTTCATGGCAGACATCTCTCCTCTTGGCAGCGAGCCGGCCGTAGCCGGCCCGCCGGGTCACGCAAACGGAATTACTTGAATCGGTAGCCGATGGTCACACTGTAACCACGACCGAAGATGGTGGCGTAGTCACTGGAGTCACCCAGGAAGCTGTTCGGATCGTAGAACGGCAGGCGGTTGAACAGGTTCTTGACGGTGAAGCTCAGGTTCCACGCGTCATCCGGGCGCCAGGTGACGCTCATGTTGGCGGTCCACCACGACGGTGCACCATCGCACTTGCTCTTCTGCAGGGCCAGGTAGCCGCCGGTGCAGGTTTCCTTGTTGTTGCTCTCTTCGTCGATCTGGTCGGTGGCCCACTTGGTGCCGCCCACGTAGTTGACGAACATGCTGGTGGTCACCTGCTTGTAGGTCCAGTCTGCATTGAGCGTGGCACGCAGGCGCGGGTTGTTGTAGTAGCCCACCACGTCGCCGTAGTACCAGCCGTTCTCCGCGTCCATGTAGAAGCGGTTGCGGTTGGCGATGGTGGCGGCCAGGCCGATGTTCAGGTTGCCCCAGTCGCCCAGCGAGAAGCGGCTGCGCGCGTCGATGTCGAAGCCGTCGATCAGCGTCTTGCCGCGGTTCTTGTACTGGCCGACCACGCTGGCCACGTTGCCGGCGGAGTAGCCCGGCAGGGTGGCCGGGCAGCTCACGCCGCTGGCCGGGTCGGCGCACATCGCCGCCAACTGGGCAAGATTGGCACGGTCGCTGTCGGTGATCGGCGAGCGCGACATCGAGATGATGTCTTCCATGCGGCGGTAGTCCGGCGCGACGATTTCATTGTCACGGTAGATGAACCAGTAGTCGGCCGACACCGACAGCCAGGTTGCTGGCTCGTATACGAAGCCGAGGGTGGCGATCTTGGCCTTTTCCGGCTTCAGGTCCTTGTTCGGCTGGGTCATGCGCGCCACGGTGCGGCTGCAGTCGACGTTCAGCAGGTTCTTGCCGAGGTCGACGTCACCCGGCCGCTGCGACTTCAGCAGCAGGTTGGCGATGGCGTTGGTCTCGTTGCAGCGCAGCTCGTCGCGGTAGCCACCCAGCTGCGCGAACACGCCGCCGTTGCCGGATTCGGCCAGGCTCGGTGCACGGAAACCGGTCGAGTAGGTACCGCGCAGCATCAGCTGGTCGAACGCCTGGTACTTGAAGCCGATCTTCGGCGCGACGTTGGCGCTGAAGTTCGGGTACTTGTCCACGCGCACCGCCGCATCCAGTTCCAGCTTGTCGGTGATCGGTGCCACGGTCTCGGCAAACAGCGCGTAGGTGTTGCGCTTGCCGTCGAACCAGGAACCACCCTGCTGGGAGATCAGGCCGTTGGCTGCATCCGCGTTGCCCGGGGTGTAGAAGGTTTCGCGGCTGGCGTTGAAGCCGAACGCGGCGCGCATTTCACCGGCCGGCAGCTGGAACAGCGGGCCTTCGATCTTGCCGTCCAAGGTGTGCAGACGGGTCCACGACTGGATGTCGAAGGTCGGGAACGCTTCACGGATCAATGCAGCGTTGGCTTCGCTGATCTCACCGAACTTGTATGCCGGGTGGTCAGAGATGATCACGCGGCCGGTGGTCGGATCGACCGAGTACGGGCCGAACGCCTTCTCGAAGCCCTTGATGTTGACGTTGATCGTCTGGTACGTGGTGGAGTGGGTGCCGGCGCTGGCGAAGGCGGTCTCCCAGTTCCAGTCACCGCGGTTGCCACGCGCACCGGCCAGCACGCGGTAGCTCTTGTCGGTATTGCGCTGGCCAAAGTAGTTCGGGCCGGCATCCTGCAGCAGGTAGTTCAGGCCGACCACGCCGCCCATCATTGCCTTCATCTGCGGGCTGGCGTGGTTGTACTCGTTGTTCGGGCCCAGGAACGGGTACAGGAACTGGTTGACGGTGTTGCCGGTGTTGCGCGAGAACCAGCTGGTCGGGTTGCCGGTGGTGGTGCCGTAGGTGCGCGGCGTGCCGCCGTTGGCGCGCAGGTCGATGTCGGTGTAGGTCGCCTCGGCGAAGATCTCGGTGCTGTCACCCACCAGGAAAGTGCCGTTGAGGTAGGCGGTATTGCGCTCGGACTTGGCGCCGGCATCGATCTCGTTGTTCATCCAGGTTTCCCAGACGCAACGCGGACCGGCCGCTTCACTGGTCAGCACGTTCTTGCAGCCCGGCGCGGCTTCCTGCACGCGGCGGCCGGTGACCGGATCGAAGGCGAAGTAAGTGCCCGGATTGAATTCACCCGGCTTGCTGCCCACGCCCAGGCGCAGGTTGTTGAGGTAGTTCGGATTGTTGACGTAGTACTGGTCGGGCCGCTTGTCGTAGAAATCGCTCAGCGGAATCGCGTCGCGGCGGTACATGTTGACCGCACCGTAGATGTTGAAGCGGTTCTCGGCCAGGTCACCGAAGCCGGCGGTGATGCTGGCCTGGCGCTCGCCGTAGGAGTCGATGCGCGAGGAGGTGTCGTTGGTGAAGCTGACCTCGGCGCCCTGGAAGTTGCGCTTGGTGATCACGTTGATCACGCCGGCCACCGCATCGGTGCCGTACACCGCCGACGCGCCGTCGGTCAGCACTTCCATGCGTTCGATGGCCGCAGCCGGGATCGCGTCGATGTTGACGAACTGGGTCTGGAAGCCGGCCGGTGCACCGTAGTACGACAGGCGACGGCCGTTCAGCAGCACCAGCGTGCCCTGCGCGCCCAGGCCACGCAGGTTGGCCTGCGAGGCACCGTCGGAACCGGTGAACAGCGAACGCGCGTCCTGCTGCGCTGGGCGTGCCGCCGGCAGGTTGTCGAGCACCTGCAACAGCGTGCGCGCACCCATGTTCTGGATGTCCTGCTTGCTGATCACCTGCACCGGCGAGGCGGTTTCAACGTCGGTGCGGCGGATGTTGGAGCCAGTGACCTCGATGCGGGCCAGGTCGGTGGCCTTGTCCTTGCTCTCCTGGGCGAAGGCAGGAACGGCGACCGACAGCAGCACGCCGGCGATGGCCAGCGACAGCGGAGCGATCGAACGACAGGGGGGGCGGTGGTGGCGGGCGGGCAACATCGGGGTTCTCTCCTGGCAGGGGTGCAGCGCAATAAGTGAGCGCGTGGGCGTTCGGCGGGCAAAACGCTCCCGGGCCACGGCCACGAGGGCCGTAGTCGGAATGGGCGGGGGGAGGAGCGGTGTTACGAGGGGGTCATGGGGCGACGATGCTGGCGGAGTCGCCCTCCTGGCCGATCAGTACGGCGTTGGCCCAGTTGGCACAGACCTGGGCGGGTTGGCTGCCCTGCGCACCCAGCGTGCGCAGGCTCAGGGTGGAAAGGCCACGGATGTCCAGCTCCGGCTTGACCACGCCGGGTGCCTTCACCAGGCCGCTGTCGTACAGCAGGCGGTTGTCGCCCCAGACCTGGAACTGCAGGCCACCGGCACTGCGGCAGGCGTCGTCGATGCCGAGGTCGGCACGCAGCAGGTGCCAGCCGCCCTGCAGGCGCAGGTCGATGCGGCTGTTGGCGCCGACGCCCAGGCCACGGCGGAACTGCAGGCCGTTCATGCGCATGCCGGCATCGCCACGGAACGACTGGTCGGCGCGCACCTGGCTGGCCAGCGCGGCCGGCACCGGCAGCTCGGAGAGATAGCGCTGCCGGGCCGGTCGCTCCGGTTCCTGGTGTTCGAGGATGTGGAAGGTGGACAGGGCGATCGGGCCGACGTCGCGCGGCTGCAGTGCATCGAAGGCGCGGGCACTGCCCTGAGCGGCGGTGACCATCGGGTCGGCGCTGCTGGCGCCGTCGCCTTCGGGGTTCTGCACGCTCAACACGCGGAAGCGCAGCAGGCGGCCGGCATGGGCCGGGAACGCGATGCGCTGCACGCCTTCCTTCAACTGCAGGCGGCCACGCGCGATCGGCTCGCCCCACTCGCCGTTGCTGTCGCCCAGGTAGACCTCGTAATCGCGTACCTGGCCGTGCTTCCAGTTCTTGTCGTTGCGCGGCGCGATGTCGATGCCATCGATCATCCTGCGCTCGCCGAACCCGATCACCCATTCATGCGCACCGGTGCGCACGGCCTGGTTGCGCACACTGCGGAACCAGGTACCCGGGTCATCATCGAAGGCATTTTCCAGCGCATGGCCAGGCTCTTCGGCCGGGCGGTTGACCACCAGCAGGCTGTCGGCCGGCAGTTCGCGGCCGAGTACGGGTGCTGCCGGATAGGTATCGTCGGCGACCGCCGCAGCCACCGCGAAGTCGAGCTGTAGCTGCAGCGGCTGGCGGATGTCCTGGGTGGCGGTGCGCACATGCAGCGTGCCGCGGCGTTCGGCGGCATCGAAGTACCAGCCTTCAGCAGCAGCGTTGAACGCAGCGGCATCAGCCAGCGCCGGCAGCGCGCGGCCAGCGGCCTGCACCGCACGCGGTGCCTGGCGGCTGAGCACGCGCAGGCCATAGCGGCGCTGCGGCAGCTGGCCGTTGTACTGGCCCTGCACCGCATCGATCTGCACCTGCACCGGGCCACTGCCCTGCGCTGGCGCCTGCACGCGGATCACCTGCGTGCTCGACTCGCCCTGCTGGTAGCGGCGCGTGTTGCCATCGTCTTCGTACAGCGTGTAGTGCGACTCGCCCTGCGGGTACAGGTCGAAGGTCACTTCATCGAGCGGCTTTTCGCCGTCGAACAGCATCGACGGGTACATCGGCAGGATCGCACCGGCACGCACGAACACCGGCAGCGTGGCCAGGTCCACCTGGCGGTCCAGCTGGCGGCCGTCGGCACCGGCCTGCACGCGACGGCCATCCCAGTAGTCGATCCAGCCGCCGGCCGGCAGGTGGATATCGCGGCGCCAGCCACGGCTGGCCGCCTGGCTGCGGTACACCGGCGCCACCAGCAGATCGCGGCCAAGCAGGAACTGGTACTTGTAGGTTTCATCCTGCGCGTGCGGGTCGCGCGGGTTGTCCCACATCAGGCCACGCACCGGTGGTGCGCCGGTCTGCGCGGCCTCGTGCACCAGGCCGTACATGTACGGGGTCAGGCGCATCTTCAACTTCAGGTAATCGCGGTTGATGCTGCGGTAGGGCTCGTCGTACCACCACGGATGCTTGCGTGCGTTCGACGACCAGCCGCTCATGCCCATCAGTACCGGCGTGAACGCCTTCCACTGCAGGTCGCGGGTGAAGGTCTCGGCGCTGCCGCCGAAGATCGCATCGACGTCGCCGCTGGCATAGGCCATGCCGGACAGGCCGGAACCGACCAGGGTCGGCACGTGCCAGCGGATGTAGTCCCAGCTGCTGCTCTGGTCGCCGGTCCAGGCCACGGCATAGCGCTGGATGCCGGCCCAGCCCATCACCGTCCACAGGAACGGGCGCGAATCGGAATTGTCGAGGATGCCGTTGAACGCCTGGCGGTTGGCGTCCATCGCGAACTGGTAGCCCTTGCCGGTCCAGGCCACGTCCAGCTTCTGCACGCGGCTGCCGGCCTTGCCCACTTCCCAGGCGATCTTGTCGACGCCGTTCTCGGTCCACAGTCCGGTGCGGAAACCGTAGCCGGCCAGCCCCTTCACGGTTTCCGGCAACTGCTTGTAACCGCAGCCGTAGCCGTCGTTGGGCAGGATCCAGCCACCGGGCATGTCGTGGGCGCGGTACTGCTTGGCCACGCTGTCGATCACATCGGGGGTGGTGCCGGTCGGGCCGTCGCTCCAGCCTTCGGGCACGGTGCCGGGCTTCTTGCTGTTGTCGCCATCGTTGTAGCAATCGGCGTCGCCGTAGGACAGCGCCCAGCGCGCGACCATGTTCGGGCGGCCAGTCAGCTGGGTGTAGCGCTCGATCAGTTTCGGCAGGTTGGCGCCGACGAAGTAATAGGCATCGAAGCGGTCTTCGCGATGCAGCAGCGTGGCCTGGTCGGCCTCGCGCAGATCGTAGCTGCCATCGCTCCAAGTATTGCGCAGCATGCCCCAGCCACGGCTGCTCAGCAGCATCGGTGCAGGGCTGGGGCGGTCGCCCTCTTCCCAGCCGCCGGAATAGGACACCTCCAGCTCGCGGCCCTTGAACTGGTAGCGGCCGTTCTGCTGGCCGCCACCGAAGTAGCCCTCATCGGCCTGCGAGGACAGCACCTGCACGCTCTGCGTGGCATCCAGGTCCAGCGGCTGCAGTTCCTGCCACAGCGCGGTGGGCTGGCCGTTGTCCAGCCGTTCCAGGCGCATGCGCAGCGGCTGCCGCTGTACATGCAGCACCAGGGACTCGGTCCGCACGCGGATTTCCTGCGCGTCTTCTTCCAGCTTCGCCTGCACGTTGGCCTTGGGCTGCGGCAGTACGATCGGCGCGGCCTTGTCGCCGGCGCCGGTCAGCGTGCCGTTGCGGCCGGCCTGCACGCGGATGATGTCGGTGGCCGGCAGTTCGATGCGGAGGCGCGCGCCCTTGTCGGTCTGCAGGTCCCAGCCCTGCACGCCGTCGCGGCTGGCGCTGGCGGCAACCGAACGCAGGTTGCCGACCGACTCGGCCTGGGCCGGCATGGACGCCAACATCAATGCCGGCAACAGAGCCAGCATCAGCGGCGAGCGACGAACGCAGATTTCCACACGGACTCCCAACCCGTTCACCGGGCGTTTCGAAAGCGGTTGGGCCGACTCTAGGGCAGCGATTCGAAAGATGTCAACAAATTGAAAGGAAAAAGGAAGATATATTCCACTGAAACGAAAGTTGTTGCGTCGCAATACTTTGTGTAATCGATTGCAGCTGCCTGTTAAGCATTGTGCGATACGGCATTCGCCCCGTTCTTTCGTTTTCCCGAGCGCCCGGCAGCGGGAAAAGTCATCGCGTCATTTTCTTTCTTTTTACTTTCGATGTTTGACATTTCGAAAGAAAACGCAGATGGTGCGCTGGCCCAACTGGAACCTCCGAATGGACGTCACCCTGCTTTCCGATGTGTCCGCCTGGCAGCGCCTTGGCGGAGCCGATACCGCTACCGAAATCGCCCAGCAGCCAGCGCTGTGGGAAGCCCTCGCCCAGGATCTGTCGCGTGCCCGCGACCGCCTGCAGGCCTTCCTCGGCGGCAGCCTCAACGATCCCAACCAGCGCGTGCTGTTCACCGGCGCCGGCAGCTCCGGCTTCATCGCCGAGATGGTGGCCGATGCGATCAACGCGCAGTGGCCGGCCGAGGTGCGCGTGGTGCACACCACCAGCCTGCTGACCCATCCGGCGCTGTACCTGCAGCGCGACCGCCCCACCCTGCTGGTCTCGTTTGGCCGCAGTGGTTCCAGTCCGGAAAGCGTGGCCGCGGTGGACCGCGTGCGCGCCGATGTGGATGAGGCACGCTTCCTCGACATCACCTGCAACGCCGATGGCGAACTCGCCCGTCGTGGTGCCGGCCGTGCCGATACCTGCACGCTGCTGATGCCGTCGGCCAGCTGCGATCGCGCCTTCGCCATGACCAGCAGCCTGACCTGCATGCTGCTGGCCGCACTGACCGTGTTCGATCGTTCGCCGTGGGATGCGCGCGTGGCGCGCCTGAAGCAGATCGCCGCGCTGGCCCGCGAAGGCCAGGCGCAGTGGGATGCACCGGTGGCGGTGCTGGCGCAGCGCCCGTTCAACCGCATCATCTACCTCGGCAGCGGCCCGCTGGAAGCGCTGGCGCGCGAGTGCGCGCTGAAGGTGCTGGAGCTGACCGCCGGCCGCGTGCTGGCGCTGGCCAACACACCGCTGGGCTTCCGCCATGGCCCGAAGTCGACGCTGGACGGCAACACCCTGGTGGTGGTGCTGCGCAGCGTGCAGCCGCTGGCGCGCCGCTACGAACAGGACCTGCTGGAAGAACTGCGCCGCGATGGCGTGGCCGGCCAGGTACTGGCGATCGGCCCGCATTCGGACATCGGCGCCGACGACGAATACACCCTCACCGTGACGGCACTGGACGATCCGTGGCTGGCACCGGTGTGGCTGGGCTTCGCGCAGCTGTTCGCGCTGCAGCGCTCGGCCGCGCTGGGCCTGACCCCGGACAACCCGTTCCCGGACGGCACCGTCAACCGCGTCGTCAAGGGCGTCACCATCCACCATGGCTGAGCTGATCGCCCACGCCTGCTACGGCATCGACATCGGCGGCACCAAGATCGAGCTGGTGGCGTGCGATGCGGCGATGCAGGTCACCTGGCGCCGCCGCGTGGCCACCCCACAGGGTGACTACGACGGCTTCCTGAAGGCGGTGGTGGCGCTGGTGGCCGAGGCCGATGCGGCGCTGGGCCGCAGCGATGCGGCCATCGGCATCGCCCTGCCCGGCGTGCGCGACCGGCGCAGTGGCCGCCAGCTCAGCGCGAACGTGCCCGCACTGACCGGCCAATGCGTGGCGCAGGATCTGCAGGCGCGGCTGCAACGCCCGTTGCATTTCGGCAACGACCTGCAGTGTTTTGCGTTGTCTGAAGCGCACGGCGGCGCGGCTGACGGTTACCCCAGCATGTTCGGCGCCATCCTCGGCACCGGTGCCGGTGGCGGCTTCTGCCTGCAGGGCCGGCTGCTGTCCGGCTTCAACGGTCTGGCCGGCGAATGGGGCCACTGGAGCGTGCCCGGCCACCTGCTGCAGCGCCACGGCCTGCCGCTGCTGGACTGCGGTTGCGGCCTGCAGGGCTGCGTGGAGCGCTATGTCTCCGGCAGTGGCGTAGCAATGATCGAACGCCATCTCGGTGGCAGCGCCGCCGACGCCAGCGCGGTGATTGCCCTGGCCGAGGCCGGCGATGCGCGCGCGCGCAAGGCGCTGGACATCCATCGTGACCTGCTCGGCCACAGCCTGGCCGCGCTGGTGCTGGCGCTGGACCCGCACGTGATCGTGCTCGGCGGTGGCCTCTCGCAGTACGCGCCGCTGTACCAGCAGCTGCCGGCGGCCATCGCCGCTCATCTGTTCAACGGCGTGCAGGTTCCGCCGATCGTGCCGCCGCGCTTCGGCGATGCCGGTGGCGCACGTGGTGCCGCCCTGCTCGCCTGCCAACCCTCGTTTTCCTGATTGACCGGAGCCTGACCATGTCCCCGTTGCAGACCCTGCTTGCCTCCCACCGCGCCGGTGCCAACGTCGGCCTGTACAGCGTCTGCTGCAGCAACGAGCAGGTGCTGCGTGCGGCCATGCACGTGGCGCTGGCGCACGGCACCGTGCTGCTGATCGAGGCCACCTCCAACCAGGTCGACCAGTTCGGCGGCTACACCGGGATGACCCCGCCGCAGTACCGCGATTACGTGGGCACGCTGGCCGATGAAGAAGGTTTCCCGCGCGAGCGGCTGATCCTGGGTGGCGACCACCTCGGCCCGAATGCCTGGCAGAAGCGCCCGGCTGCCGAAGCGATGACCCACGCACGCGTGCTGATCGAAGCCTATGTCGCCGCCGGTTTCCACAAGATCCACCTCGATTGCAGCATGTCCTGCGCCGATGACCCGGTGCCGCTGCCCGATGCCGTCGTCGCTGCACGTTCGGCCGAGCTGGCCGAGATCGCCGAGCGCACCGCCGCCGAACACGGCCTGCCGCCGCCGGTCTACGTGATCGGTACCGAAGTGCCCATTCCCGGTGGCGAAGCTTCGCTGGCCGAAGGCCTGCAGGTGACCACGCCCGCTGCTGCCGCGCAGACCCTGGCGATTCATCAGCAGGCGTTCGATACGCCGCAGCTGCGCGATGCGTGGCAGCGCGTGATCGCCATGGTGGTGCAACCGGGCGTGGACTTCGACCACAGCAGTGTGCACGAGTACGACCCGGCCGCCGCCAGCACGCTGGCCGACTTCCTCGAACAGCAGCCGCGCATCGTGTTCGAAGCGCATTCCACCGACTACCAGCGCGAAAGTGGCCTGCACGCCTTGGTGCGCGACCACTTCGCCATCCTCAAGGTCGGCCCGGCGGCGACCTTCGCCTACCGCGAAGCGCTGTTCGCGCTGGCCGCGATCGAGGCCGAACTGCTGCCGGCCGCACAGTGCTCGCGCCTGCCGCAGGTGCTGGATGAAGTGATGGTGGCGCAGCCGAAGTACTGGCAGTCCTACTACCAGGGCGATGAGGCAGCGCTGCGCCTGCTGCGCAGCTATTCCTTCAGCGACCGCTGCCGCTACTACTGGGGCGAGCCCGCGCTGGTGCAGGCGGTGCAGACCCTGTTCACCAACCTGGAACAGCACGCGCCGCCGCTGGTACTGCTCAGCCAGTACCTGCCGGAGCAGTACCGCGCCGTGCGCGAGGGCACCCTGGCCAATACGCCTACCGCGCTGGCACGGCATCGCGTCGGCCTGTGCCTGGGCGAGTACGCCCGTGCGTGCAGCGCCAACCAGGCCGGAACCCGCACGCATCACGCAGACGCGGCTGCCGCCGTTGCTGCGAACGGCTAATCTCTACCTTTCCCCGCGACACCGAGAATGGCCATGCGCAACACCCGCTCCCGCCGGCAACAGATCCTGCAGCTGCTGATCGAGCACGGCTCGGTGCAGGTGGCCGATCTGGTCGAGCGCTTCGGCGTGTCGGCGGTGACCATCCGTGCCGACCTGACCCACTTCGAATCGCAAGGCCTGGCCAACCGTACCCACGGTGGCGCCACGCTGGTACGCACGCCGCCGCAGGAACAGGACATCCACGAAAAGGACGCACTGAACCTGCCGCTGAAGGAATCGATCGGCGCGTGTGCCGCGCGCCTGGTGCGGCCCGGTGACAACATCATCATCGACTCCGGCTCGACCACGATGACCCTGGCCCGTCACTTGCGCACCCAGCGCGACGTGACGGTGATGACCAATGGGTTGAACATCGCCTGGGAACTGGCCAACGCGCCCGGCATCAACGTGCTGCTGACCGGTGGACTGCTGCGCCAGCAGTCGTTGTCGCTGCAGGGCAGCCAGGCCGAAGCCAGCCTCAACTCCTACAGCTTCGACACCCTGTTCCTGGGCGTGGACGGCCTGGACCTGCAGTTCGGCCTGACCACCCACGATGAAGCCGAAGCCCGCCTCAACCACCGCATGGTCGAGCGCGCGCGCCGCATCGTGGTGCTGACCGACGCCTCCAAGTTCGGCCGCGTCAGCCTGCACCGCATCGCACTTCTCGATCAGATCCACGCCATCATCACCGACGCCGGCATCGACGACGCAACCCGTGAAGGGCTGCAGCGGCTGGGCATCGAGGTGATCATCGCCGAGCCCACTGCATGACCGACACCCGCACCCTGCATGGCCGCATCCTCACGCCGCTGGGTTGGCGGCGTGGCCACGTCCACTTCGATTCGCACATCCGCCAGCTGCAGGTGGACGACCACAGCGGCGCTGACGACCTGCAGCTGCCGGTGATCCTGCCCGGCTTCATCGACCTGCACGTGCATGGTGCGGCCGGCGTCGACCTGATGCAGGGCGGCGACGTGGCCCGCACCATTGCCCGCACCCACCTGCGCTTCGGTACCACCACACTGCTGGCGACCACCATGACCGCCGGCCTGGATGAGATCGAGCACGCGCTGCACGGCGTGGCCGCGACCATGGCAGCGCCCGATGCCGACGCCGCCTGCATTGCCGGCGTACATCTGGAAGGGCCGTTCATCAGCCCGCAGCGCCTGGGCGCGCAACCCAACCGCACGATCGAGGCAACGCTGGCGCTGGTGCAGCAACTGCACGCGCTGGCACCGATCCGGGTGATGACACTGGCGCCGGAAATCGGCGAGCACACCGCGCTGATTCCCGCGCTTTCGGCAATGGGCATCCGTGTGCAGCTTGGCCACAGCGCTGGCACTTACGAAGAAGGTGTTGCTGCGCTGCAGGCCGGGGCTTCCGGCTTCACCCATCTGTTCAACGGTATGACCGGCGTCGACCACTACCGGCCTGGCATCGCCGCGGCGGCGCTGGCACATGCGCAGTACGCCGAGATCATTCCCGACCTGCAGCACATCCATCCCGGCGTGATCCGCCTGGCCGCGCGCGCGATTCCGCGCTTGTACGCTGTGACCGACGCCACCGCCGCCACCGGCATGCCCGATGGCGAGTACGCGCTGGGCGAACAGCGCGTGCACAAGTGCGGCGGCTGCGTTCGCCTGGCCACCGGTTCGCTGGCCGGCAGCGCACTGACCATGGACCAGGCGCTGCGCAACCTGGTGCGTGTGGGACTGGAACTGGCCGATGCCTCGCATCGCGTGTCCACCTTCCCCGCCGATTACCTGGGCCTGGATGATCGCGGTCGCATTGCGCCCGACGCCCGTGCCGACCTGGTGGTACTGGATGCCGGATTGCGCCTGCAGCAGGTGGTGATCGGCGGGCGCGTCGTCGATCTGACCTGACGCAAGCGATGCGGCCCGGATGCCGCGCGGGCTCCCTGTAGAGGAGAGGCGTGGGCGGCTTTGTGTGTGA